>NZ_JANQDG010000134.1:0-72834 GCF_029891665.1 Anabaenopsis sp. FSS-46
ATTCTCTCCGGTAGTCGACCAAGCTGATAATAACGACTTTGACAACGACCCCCAAAGCGATCGGTATATCCAATTTGCCTATCTTGACTTTTTCGGTAACTGGCCTAACCAAACCCTACCGTTAAAATTAGGGGACTTCAAGTTTATTACTACTGAGAACTTTGATGGCACTCAAATCAATGTGACTTCAGCAGAAACAGCCACTAGTTATACACTCGAAGCGCCACCAATTATAATTCAGCAGACCACTGGTCTGGGAATTGCTGCTAAAAGTGCGAGCAAAATTGAAGGCGACGAGAATACTACCCCCTTTACCTTCACCATTAGCCGTTCTGGTAATTCCACGACCACAAATAGTGTTAACTGGAATGTAGTAATAATACCAGGTACTGACAATGCAGATGAGTTGGACTTTGGGAACATCTTACCATCAGGCACTGTTACCTTCAATCCGGGAGAACTCTCGAAAGATATTACCATTAACGTCACTGGTGACAATATCTTTGAGGGAGATGAAACCTTCAGCGTCATTTTATCCAACCCCACCAATAATGCTGTTATTACAACGGGTAGTGCGAGGGGAACTATTTTAGAAGATGATCGCTTTCAACAAATCTCTTCAGCGGAAAACCTGGCGGCATCCTCTGGTAATACTGTTAGTATCCCCCTATTTTACAGTACTTCCACAGGTGACAATACCTTAACTGGTATTGGTTTACGTTTACATTACAACTCTAGTCACCTAAGTTACACCGGCGTCAATAACCTTTGGGATACTGGCTTATTTGGTGATATCGTTACCTCTCTCGATAACAACGACTTGGATAATAACCCCAATACAGACACTTACCTAGAAATACCTTACTCTAGTATTCAAGGTGACTGGCCTAACCAACCCCTACCGTTGAAATTAGGAGACTTCAATTTTACCGCCGGAGCCAACTTTGAAGGTACACAATTGCAGGTTACAGCTAGTTCTTTAGCGGCTAATTATCGACTAGCTACCAGCCCCATTATGGTAGACGAGCGGCAATGGAATCTTGATATTGACGGTAACGGTCAAATCAATGCCCTATCTGACGGGATTATGGTGGTACGTTTTCTCTTTGGTACAGCCTTTCCTGGGGATAAATTGACAGATGGAGCCATAGCCGCTAATGCTACCCGTAATCTCACGGAAATTCGAGAATATTTACAGGAAGCGGTAGAGAATAAGTACTTAGATATTGACGGTAACGGTCAAATCAATGCCCTATCTGACGGGATTATGGTGGTACGTTTTCTCTTTGGTACAGCCTTTTCTGGGGATAAATTGATAGATGGAGCCATAGCCGCTAATGCTACCCGTGGTCTCACGGAAATTCAAGAATATTTATCCCAGTTGACTACCCTTAATGTAGTCACAGATCGAACTTTAACCGGTAGTGCTGGTAATGATACCCTCAACGGAGGGGCGGGTAATGATATTCTCAACGGAGGGGCGGGTAATGATATTCTCAACGGTGGGGCAGGTAATGATACCCTCACCGGTGAAACTGGTAATGATATCCTCAACGGTGGGGCGGGTAATGATATTCTCAACGGTGGGGCAGGTAATGATATCCTCAACGGTGGGGCGGGTAGTGATACCCTCACAGGTGGGGCGGGTAGTGATGTATTCCTATATAACTCCCCCAATGAATCTAATAGAACCAACTTATCTGTAGCGAGTTTTGATACTATCACCGACTTCACCCAGGGAGTCGATAGAATTAACTTTGCTGCATTGGCTACCGCCGGCCAGTACGCCAGTCAGACTGTGGTACAGACAGCAGCCAATAATTCTGGGCAAACCACCATCAATTCTACCCTTCTCAATGCTACCGCCGCCGCCATCGGTCAAGATAGATTTGGCGCTTTTGTTTTGGGAGGTAACACTTATATTCAGGGTACTAATCAAACGACTACCTTTGAGGATGATTTACTTCTGAAAATCAATGGTACCTTTACTTTAACTACTGCTGACTTTATCCTTTAAATCGTAACCTATGCGATCGCTCTTAGTTGATTAATTAGGGCGATCGCCCTCACAGATGGTAATTCTGGTGGTGCGGTGGTGGGATATGGGTTTACAGCATTTTTCATGCTAGCCAGGGAATCAATTCCCTGTCTGATAGCTGAAGTCCACTAAAAGTGGACTGGTGGGTTACCTAAGCTGCTTTGGGTTTAGGAAAGTGACGTAGGTTTTGTTACAATTAGTAAAGTTTATATTTACAAAAAAGCTCTTATGGAGTTATGGGCTGAGTTACATAATTTTGTGGTTTAGCTTCAGCAATCATGATTCCCCAAACCAAACTAAAATGAAATTTAGTTGTACGCTCTATATTAAACTGTGCTGAAGTTAGTAAACTATGAAACTGTTTTTGGGTGTAACACCCCTTGTAAGCAGGGTCAACAAACTTCAATATAAAATCACATATTTGACAGGATAAATAATCTTTACACCAATCTAAAATAAGTAGTTTACCTTCTGGTTTTAAAACCCGTCTTATTTCCAATAACGCCCCATGAGGATCATCAAAATAATGAAATGCACTGGCGGATATGATTACATCAAAACTGTTATTTAGGAATGGTAAATTTGACACATTTGCATTCTGAAATGAAACATGAGAATAAGTACGACATTTCTGTTTAGCGACTAGGAGCATTGCTGGGGAAATGTCTACTGCAGTAATTATTTGCTGTGGATTTTCGGTTAGTAATAATTGCTCAAACTCTCCGGTTCCGCAGCCCACATCAAGGACTGTTGCTTCTGGTGCAATGTCTGCCCAATTTTTTAAAACAGATAATGTCTTGGTAATGTAAGTATTCCAACGCCGGTCATATAAATCTGCTATCTGGTCATATTGTTGGCGAATTAGTGTTTCACTCATAGGTATTTTTTGTGAGATGGTGAATATAGCATTTCCCATGCTCGTGAGGTACAATTTTTTTTAGCTTGAGGGAACAGGGAACAGGGAATAGGGAATAGGGAATAGGGAATAGGGAATTGGTGTGTACTTCATGAGCCTGAAAAAGGCTATATCAATATTGTTGGTACAAGTTCAGGTTGATTTATTCAACAACATTTGAGTAAATTGGTGGACTGGACTATTAAAAGATAAGCTACTGCCCTAGATCAGAAATAATTCCTTTACAATCAGCTTTTTGATTTTGGAGTTTACTGCGGTACTAGCCTCTAAGACAATTAACTGCCCCCTGTGGCTTTTCACCTTGCAGGGCTTGCAGAATATTTTGAGCGGCTTCTAGGGCGATGTCCCGCCGTAGCTCGTCAACCGCAGATCCAATATGGGGAGTGAGAAAAGTTTGACTGGTGTTTTCTAATAATGACTGGGGTATGTTGTGGGGTCGATCGCTACGATGCCAGTCTTCCATTTCAAACACATCGGCAGCGTAACCCGCTAAGTGTCCAGATTCCAAAGCTTGACACACGGCCTGCTCATCCACTACGGAACCACGACCGGGGTTAATTAAAAAGCTCCCTGGTTTCATTTTAGCTAAGGTTTTGGCGTTGATTAAATGAAAGGTTCCTGGTTGCAGAGGTACTACCAACAAAACAAAATCACTTACCTCTATTAAAGTCTCAAAAGATACTCTGGCTAACTGCGCCATTTCCTCTTGTTCCGGTGTGAGAGCCACCGGATCGCTGTACAGTAACCGCATCTCAAAACCTGCTAGACGTTGAGCGATGGCTTTGCCTAATGCACCCATACCAACAATTCCCAAGGTACGATTTGCTAGACCTAGGCTGTAAAGTTGGGGTCGCCAACCAGCAAATTTACCCGTGCGCATGAGGCGATCGCCTACTAGCATCTGTCGTGATAAGCCAATTAATAACCCAATAGCAATTTCCGCAGTAGGTGCCGACAACAAAGAAGGCACAATTGTAAACCATACACCACAACGGGTGCAGGCATCAACATCAAAATTATCGTAGCCTTTCAGAGCTGCTGCAATTACTTTTAGCTGGGGACACTCCCGCAAAAAAGCTTCATCAATGCTGTCCGGCATAAATACCATCAATCCGTCGGCATTTTTAGCCCTTTGGAGAATTTCCTCACGAGATAAAGATTCTTGATGGGGATTAGCAATCACCTCACAATTAGGTTCAAGAAGTTCAATCACTTCTGGATGTACCCAGTTTGTAATCACAACCTTTGGTTTCATAGTATCTCCTCAAGCTAACCGTCTGCGCAAATAGCCACTGAAACTATCTACCAATATCACCATCATCAAAATGACGAGTAGGATTGCTGATACTTCTGTATACCTAAGTATACGTAAAGAGCCAATTAATTCAAACCCTATACCGCCAGCACCCACTGCACCCATAATAGTAGAAGCGCGAAAGTTATATTCCCAACGATATAAGGTTACATCCAGGATTTGCGGCAAAACTTGGGGTAAAATGCTGTGATATATTACCTGGATCTTGTTTGCACCAGCTGCCTGTGCTGCTTCGATTGGTGCTGAGTTTACGTGTTCGATGTACTCAGCAAAAAACTTACCCACCATCCCAATTGAATGAAACCCAACTGCTAATGCTCCTGGTAATGCACCAAACCCCACCGCAGCTACTAAAATAATCCCCATAATCAGTTCTGGTATAGCCCGTAAACCATTGAGAATCAGACGCGCCACCTGAAACACAAGTGGATGGGGTGTAGTATTACCAGCTGCTAATAGTGATAATGGTAGAGAAAAAGCAACTGCGATCGCAGTTCCCGCAACACTCATCGCCAAGGTGTCAAACAGGGGCTTAATCCAGTTGATAGCCAAACTAAAATCTGGCGGTAGCATTTGGCTAACTAAATTTATCCCACTGGGAACACCTTCAGCCAATCTTTCCCAATCAAAAAGACCAACTAATAAGCAAGATATGATCACAATCACTACAACAGTAGCTACTTGCAGTAAATGCTTATATCTGTGTTGTCTTTGTTGTTTTAACAGAGGTTCAAATCTTTGATAACTATTGGTTGCCATAAAACTCCGTCAAATGGTTAGCAGTAACCCCGCAAAAGCAAGATATTATTTGACAGTGATATTTTTCCACCCAGAAATTTATAATCTGGTTTAAAATAAGTCCCTATTAATTTAACTTTTGAAAATCTAGATTTAAGGTTTTACCTAAATTTCTAACTACATCATATTCTTGATCTGTAATTGCCCCAAAACCATCTGCTTTAAAAGCTTTGAGAATTTCTTCATCCTTGAGTTCAATAAATGCGGAACTAATTTGTGTCTTTAGCTCTGGCTTCAAATCTGAGCGCATTGTCCAAGGATATTGAGGAAATGGTTCTGATTCTGCCAACACTTTGACTTGATTACTATCAATAACCTTGCGCTCGATTAAAGATTCAAAAATAGGTTTACTCAATCCCCCTATTTGAGCATTGTTATTTTGAACTGCGACAGCAACTGCATCATGAGAACCAACAAATACTTCTTCATAATCTTTTTTCGGTTGTAACCCCTTGTCAAGCATCATTGATTTGGGAATTAAATGACTAGAAGTAGAAGCTTGATCACCATAGGCTACTGTTTTTCCTGACGCTTGATCAAGAGAATTTACACCACTTTTTACACTAGCAATAATCACTGATTTATAGGTAGTTTCACCATCCTTCTTTAAAGCTGCGAAGGGTTCAATATTACTTTTAGTTTTAGCTAAAACATAGGAAAGTGGCCCAAAGTAAGCTAGTTCTAAACGTCGATTACTTGCGGCTTCAATCATTGAAGAATAGTCAGTTGTTACAACCAATTCAATATCTTTCCCTAACTTTTCTTCTAAATATTTTTCTAAACCCTGATTATTTTTGATGACAGTTGAAGCGTTTTCATCTGGTAAAAGAGCTACCCTTAAAGTATCGGGGTCAGATACACTAGGGTCAACCTCAGTATTCGTAGCAGTGTTGTTAGGTGCTTGACAGCCAACCAAGGCTAACACGACTACAGCAACAGATGTGAGTATTTTTTTTTGAATGGCGATCATGGTAGAAGTTCTCCTGATATATCAAATGGTATTAGTGTGTAAACTCTTGAGGGATTGAGTGAGGTGAATAAGTATGTTATCCTCTGCTTTGTGTATGAGGGGCTTTGCCAAATTGCTCCTCGATATCTAGGTGAATATTTTCGGTTTTGCCATAAATACGATTAAGTTCGTACTCTTCAATGTCTGCGGCATTACCATCAAAAACTATATGACCTTGAGATATTCCAATTATCCTGTCTGCATAGGTTTTAGCTAAATCTACTTGGTGTAAACTCATAATTGCCGCGATGCCGTCTTCTTGACAAATTTGACATAGGAAAGAAATTACCTTGTGGGAACTAGCAGGGTCAAGGCTTGCAACTGGCTCATCTGCCAGAATTAACCGCGGTTGTTGCGCCAAAGCACGTGCAATACCTACCCGTTGCTGTTGACCACCACTGAGATTATCTACCCGTGTTAAAGCTTTATTTAACAGTCCTACCCTCTCTAAACACTCCAAGGCTATATATTTATCAGCTTTGGGTAATGGGAAAAAGCTCCTGAGAGTTGAGTGATAGGCTAAACGACCGGTTAGCACATTTTGCAGTGCAGTTTGTCTACCAATTAATTGGTGCTGCTGAAAAATCATCCCTGTGCGCTGGCGATGCTGATGCAGTACCTTGGGTTCATTGAGTTGGCCCCAACCTTCCACTGTGATAGACCCTGCTGTTGGTTTGATTAGTCCATTTAAACACCTTAACAACGTTGATTTACCTGAACCAGAAGCTCCCAAGATGACTGTAAATTCTCCAGGCTTAAAGTTTAAAGAAACTGACTGGAGGGCTTGAACTCCCCCAGGATAAGTTAAACTCAAGCGATCCATCTGAATTATCATCTTAGGAAAATCCCCTATCCTATACGATCCACAAGCATTTGATTTGAGAATTTAATCAAAACCCCACTTTAATAACGACAGGTTATTGCTTTTATTTAAAGTTTGGGTTAATAATTGAGTTCTTTTAGGTTAAGAACAAAAATATTGGCTATCTTCCGCGAGCAAGAGGATTCAACAGCGATCGCTTTTAGAGGATGTTTGTCAAGTATTATTTGACCCCTCCCTAACCTTCCCCTTGTAAGGGGAGGGGACTGGATTTGATTGTTTTGGTGTGTTGGGTGTGTTCCCTTTCCTCACTTTTTTTTTGGAGCTTTTGTTACAATTAGTAAAATTCATATTTACAAAAAAGCTCTTATGGCCTTATATGCTGAATTACATAGACACCTGGGCGGTTCGGTTGTTCCCCGTGTCTTATGGCGGTACTTTGAGCGCCATGGTCAAGATTCGATTGCTCAGTTTGCTGAGTATGGGGAATTTGAAGAATTTTACACCCGTCCCCGGAACACCTTAGATGAATATCTAGAATTACACACCTTAGTAGAAAGTGTGCAAACAGTAGAAACCTTACCCTACTTTATTTATCGTCTACTGCGGGGGGCTTATATCTTTGAGAATTTAGCTTATTTAGAACTGCGCTATACCCCATATTTACGTACACCAGAACACCTGAGCCAAACCGCCAGAATTGATAAAATGGCGGAAATTGTGGAAGTGGTGGGAAAAGCCAGCCATTTACCAGAGTATCCCATTGTCACTAGCCAAATCCTCTGTATGCACACCCGCTTACCCTATGAGGTGAATCAGGCAATTGTTGACCTAGCAGTGCAAAATAAACAATATGTTTGTGCTATTGATGTCGCTGGGGGCGATCGCTACTATCATGAACGGATGGCAGAATGGGTGAGTTTATATGATTATGGGCGATCGCAGGGCTTAAACACCACCGGACACCTCTATGAAACTAGAGACGGTTGTCACCCGGAACTACTACCCTACCTCATGCGCATAGGTCACGGTATCCAAATTCCCCTATTATTTCCCGAACTATTAAAGGATATAGCTCAACGGGGACAGTGTTTAGAAGTATGTCCCACAACTTACCTGAAAACTGGGACATTAGAGGATATACGTCAACTCAAATTAGTGTTTGACCGTTGTTTTGCTGCGGGGGTAGATATCGCCATCTGTACCGATAACGCGGGGTTACATAATATGCGCTTACCCTTTGAGTATGAAAACTTGCTAACATATGATATAATCGACTTTGAGCAGTTGCAAAGCTGCCAAAATGCGGCTTTCCGCCATGCTTTTGCTTGGCCTTACAATCACCCGCCGACATTGCTACTGGATAAAGTCTTAAAACCCTCTGAAAATAGGGTGGGGTTGACTTCCGCCGCCAAGGTTTGAACTAACAGACTAAAAGAAAGAACTTACAACTGTGGAAGTTGTGGTCATTCGGTGGATAGAGATTTAAACGCAGCAATCAACTTATCGAGGTTGGCTAAACCTTGAAAGCTTACTGAGGGATAACCGCTCCCATGCTCCCATCGAAGTAAGAAATAAATGTCTAGACTTGTCTAGGATTTATATAGCAGGAAATACGCAGAGATTTAGACAAATATCAAAAGACTCAATCTTAAGCAGCTATCCCCTCTGTAGCGCCCCCTACGGTTCTCCAGGCTGATAAACCGCCATGAATATGAATCACATTAGTAAACCCAGCTGCGCGCAATAATTGTACTGCATAGCCAGCCTGGGTATCTTCATTGCCATAGATATAAATATGGCGCTCTTTGTGAAGTGTAGATGTAGCTCGTTCTACCAGTTCGTTTAGGGGAATGGCGATCGCACCGGTGATGCGACTTTGATTGTAAGTGTGGCGATCGCGCACATCTATGATGGTAAACCCTGGTTGTCCCCATTGCAAACGAAACTTGAGATCATGAACCTCACTCGTTAAGTCACTGTTCATAAGCATTTCTCGCTGTCTTGTCTCACCAGCAATCTATCAAGAATATTGAGAAAACCTGAGTTTCTTTACAAAGAATCAAAAATTCTGTAGAAATGTCAATAAAAATGCCTACTCTATACAGTGGTCGGTTCTTGCCCTAAACTGTAACTCATGGCATCTACTATTCAAACCCTATCCACAGAAATTGTATCTCTCATTACCGCCGGAGAGGTGATCGACTCCTTAGCTGCTGTAGTGCGGGAATTAGTCGAAAATTCCCTAGACGCAGGGGCAACAAGGATTATAATTTCCCTATGGCCACAGCAGTGGCGGGTACAGGTGGCAGATAACGGTTGCGGAATGGACGCAGATAATTTGCAACAAGCCGCCCTAGCACACAGTACCAGTAAAATTCGCTCTGCTGATGATTTATGGAAAATCAACAGTTTAGGGTTTAGGGGTGAAGCCTTACACAGTTTAACCACCCTAGCAGATTTAGAAATTCTCAGCCGTCCACCAGGAGCAAATGTTGGCTGGCGGGTTGTTTATGGTCATGGTGGCCAACCTGTGGAATTTGCCGCCACGGCCATCGCCCCTGGTACGGTGGTCACAGTGTCTGACCTGTTCGGTAATTGTACCCTGCGCCGCCAGGGTTTACCCACATCTGCCCAGCAAACCAGAGGGGTACAACTAGCAATTCAACAAATCGCCCTGTGTCATCCCCGTGTGACTTGGCAAGTTTGGCAAAATGACCGCCAATGGTTTACTATTTCTGCTGCCGCCACTACGGGACAACTATTACCGCAAATTGTCCCCCAGCTGCAATATAGTGACCTCCAAGAATTTAACCTACAATTACCCAACCCCCCCAACTGTGCATTAGCTTTAGTCGTAGGTTTACCAGACAGATGTCACCGCCGTCGTCCTGATTGGGTGCGGGTGGGAATTAACGGGCGTATGGTCAAATCTCCAGAGCTAGAGCAAAGCATTTTATCCGCATTTCACAGGACATTACCACGCGATCGCTATCCTGTTTGTTTATTAAATCTGACTGTTCCCCCAGAGCAAGTTAACTGGAATCGTCACCCTGCTAAACATGAAATATACTTGCATGAGATGGGTTATTGGCAAGAACAAATTACCCAGGGAATTAACCAAGCCCTGCGCATCAGTTCCGCCCAGATGCCAGAGTCTTTTCATCATACACGGGTGAGTCAATTAGTCAAAGCAGCGGAAAGTAAAGGGGGTTATAAGACTAACCCCCAAACTACCCATATACACCATTGTACACCAATACCTTTAAAAGCGATCGCTCAACTTAGCAACACCTATATTGTGGTAGAACATCCCCATGGTATGTGGTTAGTAGAACAACACATTGCCCATGAGCGAGTATTGTATGAGCAAATTTGCGATCGCTGGGAACTAGTTCCCATTGAACCCGCCATCATTATGTATCAACTTTCTTCCGCTCAAGTATCACAACTGCAAACCATTGGTTTAGATATAGAACCCTTTGGTGAACAACTTTGGGCAATTCGCAGCATACCCGCACTGTTACAACAGCGTGAAGACTGTGCAGAAGCAATTTTAGAATTAAGTTGGGGGGGTGACCTGAAAACAGCCCAAGTAGCGATCGCCTGTCGCACTGCGATTCGCAATGGTACACCGATGAGTTTAGAACAAATGCAAGGATTACTAGACCAATGGCAACAAACCCGTAACCCCCGCACCTGTCCCCACGGTCGCCCGATTTATTTATCTTTAGATGAACCTGCTTTAGCTCGATTTTTCCGGCGTAGTTGGGTAATTGGCAAAAGTCACGGGATTTAATTAGTGTATCAACTATTGTTTGACCCCTCCCTAACCCTCCCCTGACAAGGGGAGGGGACTGGATTTGATTGTTTCGGTCCCCCATTCCCTATTCCCTATTCCCTATTCCCTATTCCCTGTTCCCTGTTCCCCGTTCCCTGTTCCCTAAGATAAAAATTACCTGTTTAATACTTGACAAACAACCTCTAAGGGATTTAACTATCTATCAACCTGGTTATTAATATCTTGGGCGGTTAATTCCGTCTTGGTTCCTCGCACCACCAGCTCACCATTGACAACCTCAATACTGTCTACACTCAACCCCACATCAGACATAGCTAAGTTGAGTTGCTGATTAATTTCTGACTTACTCAGCCCTGTTACCTTGGTAATATCTGCCAAAGACAGGCTTACACTTCCCAAACTTAATTGCGTATTATCACTTAAAGATATCTGTCCATCTTGGACTATTGGACTACTAGTAACACCTATATACAAAGGGCGATCGCCCGCCATGGGTAATACCTGCTGCACCATCCGCCGCGCCCGGTGTGGTAACTGGGATGGTTGAACTACCAGTCCTCCTGTTACCTGATTTTCTTGAATACTGGCTTTAATACCCTTGGTACTTTGTAATACTTGCGATGTTTTGGGGTTTTTGGCTAGTCTTTGACTCATTAACACAGTTAATTCTGTTTCATTGAGGGAAATATCCACCCGGTTATTTTCCCCTTCCCATTGAGTCAGTTTCACTTCCAGCACATTCTGGTCATCCCGATTCAGATTAACCGACTCACCACTGCCGTGAGTGTACCAGCTAGGCAGGGATGTGATTTGCTTCCACCCGTAGGCTATCCCCGTAACTACTATACCGTTGATGAGGAGAAATAGTAAAATTGAATTTTCTTTCTTATCCATAGTTTGGTTTCCTGATAAGTAAATTACTTATACACCCCTTAACCACCTTACAGTCTATGCAACGGTTTTGTTTGCACAAAAGTACGGTTGTGAGGAAGAAAGTAATATTGTGTCCCGGTCCTGTAGCTTTGCTCAGGGGAGGGTGAGGATGGGTAAAACCCATAACCGCAAACAAATAATGAAGATATTTCCAGGGATCTGCTGGTAGCAGCACTGGGGCGATCGCAACTATTACCAGATAGTATACACTTATTTTTATCAGTATAAGGCCATCAATGTGGGAGTAGTATATATAGGCGATCGCGCTGCGGGGAAGACACATTTAGCTTTGGAGTTATCTAACCCCAAAACTGAATATGTGAAAGTCACCAGTCAGGATTATCAAACTTTGCAAACTATTTTAATGGATGAACAAGGAGGAACCAGACCCACAGACCTACAACAACCCATATACAACCGCCCCTTAGATGTGGAAGTCAGGTTACCTACTGGTAATAAATCAGTATCAGTAGACTGGATAGATACGCCTGGAGAGGTATGGCGAAAAAGCTGGCAATGTGATAATCAAATGGAATGGCAGAAAATTTTAGACACAATCAGTGAAAGTGAGGGAATTTTCCTGATTCTGCCACCACATCGGGGGATGACCTTCAACATGGGGGTAAATGCAGATGAATTTATGACTCAAGAGCAGTGGTGTAACCGCTTTGACCGCTGGGTAGACTTTTTTCGCTATGAATGTCCTAAACTCAGACATTTAGTGATTTGCTTAAATAAGGCTGACCTGTTTTGTAATTTGCCACAGGAGGCTAAACAACTCAAATACAGCCCCAATGGAACGCAAATGAATTGGCAACAACGCCATATGCACGTTGTCCAGCGGTATTTCCGACCTATTCAAACCCAACTCCAGCAGATTAATCAAAGTCTAGACCGGGTATCAGTCCGTTGCTTTATTACCTCCATCCATAATCGGTCAGTCCTAGAACTACCGTGGATTTATATGGGTAGTTTTTTAGCTAAATCATAGTGAGGAAAGGGAACAGGGAACAGGGAACAGGGAACGGGGAACAGAAATTGAGTTGAGAAATTATCAGTGAGGAAAGGGAACAGGGAACGGGGAACAGGGAGCGGGGAACAGAAATTGTTCATGAATCATTTATGGTATTATTTCTTGGTTTTGTTCACAAATTAAATACGAGTCCTGTAGTACAAATATTAATATGGGAAACATTCGGGTAATTGGCCCTAGAGGGTCAGGGAAAACCACTTATTTAGCCGCCTTAGCTTACCAACCATTAAAGGCGCTCAAGGAATATCAAAACTTGAAGGTGCAAGCGGTCAATGACGACACCAGAAACCTAGCAGGTAAAGCAGAAAATATCATTAGTCAAGGCGCATCTGTGGAGCCTACAAGTTCTGAAGTCAACACTATCTATGATTTACCTTCCTACTCCTTTAATATAGAAATTAAACGGCGGTTTCAGAAACAACAGGAACAAATAAATTTAGTCGCCAGGGACTACCCTGGAGAAATTTTTGAGGATTTAGAGTTTGGCTCATCCAACCCTTTACATCAAGAATTTATTGAGGAATGTTTGACCCCCGATGTTAATGGTTGTTTAATCTTACTCACTCATTGGCAATCGGGAACTGATAGTTCTTACGGTCGCATTGTACAACGGTTTCTGGAATTAATGGATAAATACGAACGGACTAGTAATTTACGGTTAGCAATAGCCATGAGTAAATGTGAACGGGGGGAATTATGGCCTGGTCGTCTTGACCCCGAAACTGATTTATTTAATGTGCATTTACCCAGAACCACGCACATATTACAACAGAATATCCCCGCCCAGAATCTGGGATTTTATGCCATATCTACCTTTGGGGTGTTAGGACGTAAAGACCCCCGACCCAATCGCACCCTAGAATGGGGAACCGAGGGTAAACTGGCTGTTTTAAGAGATGCTCAAAAATGGCGACCTTATAACCTAGTGGCTCCTCTCTATTGGTTAAGTACAGGGAGGAAATTAGGAAATGATGCGTAATTGGTTTGCTAAAGCTAACTCAGAACCCCAACAAAGTAACGCGGTGATTCGGGTGATAGGCGATCGCGGTTCGGGTAAAACCGGCTATATGGCATCATTAGCAAGATGGCCCAATGCAGACCCCGGCAGTCCGGTACAAGTGGTCACCGCCATTGGGGAGTCTGGGGAAGAACTGATCAATCAAGCTCAGAACATACTGGAACAGGGGTTAGAACTAGAAGCTACGGATTTAAAAGGTGATGCAACGGAGCTACTAGACTACACCCTAAGTATTACCCTCAAAAAGCAATTTTCCCGCCGTAACCCTCAAACTAGCGGTTCTAACCTAGTAACTCTCAACATCAGTTGTAAAGACTATTCGGGAGAGTTTTTTAGTGACCTGCTCCAGCGCAGCGGTGACCCCCTACTAGAACAGTATTTAGAGGACTGTTCCCAAGCTACGGGGATTATCTTTTTAGTGGATGGGAATAGCCGGGCTAAAGATAGTGAATACGCCAACGGCTTAGATAAATTTTTAACCTGCCTAGACCGCACAGATATCAACGCAACTACCCGCAGAATAGCCCTAGTTTTAAACAAGTGTGAACAGTCGGAACTGTGGGTAAACCGGCATAAACCGGGATTTTTAGCCCAAGCCCGGTTTCCCCAAACCTGCCGCAAGTTGAAAACCTGGGAACAAATAGGAGGGGGTAAAGTAGATTACTTCACGGCTTCCGCTTTTGGGATGTTGGGGAGTAAATACCCCGAACCTAATGTACAAGTTTTAAAACGTGGTCGGGATGGGGTAACCGCAGTGATTAAAAATCCCAAACTGTGGCGACCCTTTGGTTTAGTGGCTCCCATTTATTGGTTGTGTACAGGTGACAGACATCAAGAATTAGATAAAGGGTGAAATCATGATTCCAATTCACGAATTTAGCACTGGTATTAAGGCAGAAAGAACCCCTAACGGTGGTTGGGTATCCCTAGGATTTCTGGGTAAATATATCAACTGCACCCTAGAACCCATCCCCTACCCTGTAGAGCGTTCCATTGCTAACCAAGAATTTGCCCTCACCGAAGGAGCTTCTACAGACCAACCCGCCATTATTGGGCGAGTAGTGGGGACTGGGGAGGACTCCTGGGCGGTGATAGCTGTAGTTACACGAGCTAGGGATGAAAAACGGCGCAGTTTATCTGTATATCGTTATTTCTTGACTCCCGGAGCCAATAACCTGCGCTATCTCTTAGCTTGGTGGGAAAGTCAGGGAAGACCGACATTTAACCCCTTTGATGGTAAATATATAGGGACATATGCCTATTTTGACCCAGCCTCGGCTCCTTCATCTGACTATGACCCCACAGCCAACTATATAGAACTAGTACCTACAAAACCCACATTACTAGAACCATACCAGTATAACTTAACAACTATCCACACTCTGGCGATTAAGAAACATAATCTAGATCCCACCCAGCCTATTTCCTGGGCTTTTAATGTAGAAGCAGTGGAAAAACCCCACAGCTTTCAGGTGATCCAACCCGCTTCCCCCAGAGCCTATGAGACCTTAGAAAGAGAGATTAGTAAACCACCCCGGTCATTACCAGCAGTATTTATAGATGAAGCGGCGCTGAAGTCAGCCATTCGAGCTTTAATCAACAATTCCCAAGTTAAAGCCGATGCTGTGCAAGTTATTGTCAAGGAACTGAATAATAAACAGATTACCCCCCAATATTGGGCGGCTTTATTTGATGGTCAAGGCGCAAGTACCGCCATTACTCAAAGAAACTATAGCCCTCCCTTAGTCCGACTCATCACCCTGCGCGCCATAGTCATCCCAGAGACTTTACCAGAGTTTCTCAAGTGGTTAAATATCCAGTCGGGTAAACAACCCAGTGAGGCTGAAAGTATTTCTTTGCAGTTTCAATCTGGTATCCGTGGGTATTTCCCCAAGGAGAAATCAGGCGCGGATGTTCCAGATAAGTTAAACACATCTGTTAAAGAACAATTAAGCGCGGATTTTAAAGAGAAATTAACAGCGGGAATTAAATTACTTATTCCGCAGTTACTCAAAGAGGAAATTTCCCCAGAGTCTATACAGTGGTTATTTATTAAAGATAGGGTATGGGATATTTGTCGTATTCAGTTTCTTCATGATGTTGTCAATGATTTAGAATTAATTAGGCAAAAATCAAATTTTGAGCAATCAAAATCTGAGGGTTTAAATTTTCCCCAGGAGATGTGGCAAGAGTTAATTAGTTCTTTACATTCTCGTCCAGACTCTTACTACATAGTACCTACTTACAGACCTCTGGCAAAATTATTTGAGTTACTGAGAGAATATGAATTATCTGCCTACTTTTATCAGGTAAGTGTTGGTCAGGTTCCTGTTAACGTCTTTTCAGAAGTTAAGAAAAACCATCACGGTAAAAAAATAAGTTTATTGGGGATAAAAATTGATAAGAAAAAAAATATTCTTGAAAAATCAGTAGATTCAGCAAATGCAATAAATGATTTGATAAGCGATCGTCTTGTACTTTTGATACCTGTGGCTTTAATCTTGATCCTGTTGGGTTTTACATTATATCAATTCTATCCAAATTTTCCAAAAATCCCATGGTTACAAGGTCGGGGTAATACACAAAAAACAACAGATGCTAAGTTAAATAATAGTAATCCTACAACACAAGCAAATAACCCTGTTACTACAGAACAAAAAACTAACCCGGGTGCTAACACAACACTACCAACACCTGACGAGTCAAATAATATTAATACTCTACCAGAAAATATTAAAGAAGAAGCGCTTAAAAATGCCAACTTTAATAATAGAACTAAGAAGGCGTTAGATAATCTTATGAAAGAACTAAACATATCTGACCCTGAGCAAAAAAGCCAGGTATTACAACAGGCTCTTGGCTTACCCTCAGATTGGAATTTCTCAGATATAACCTCTAAAGATGATAACAAAAGAAACCCAACTAAAACCCAATTAGTCGAAGCTATATATCAGTATCAAAAAAGTGAAGAAGGACTAACAGCCGATGGCATTATAGATAATGGGGGCGCAACATATAAGCAATTAAAACCGGAAATACAAGAACAATTAAGGAAAAATCTACCCAGCGGCCAATGATTCCAATTCACGAATTTAGCACCGGAATTAAAGTAGAAAGAACCCCTAACGGTGGTTGGGTATCCGTAGGATTTACCGGTAAATATATGAACAGCACCCTAGACCCCATCCCCCTGGTTGTAGAGCGTTCCATTGCTAACCTAGAATTTGCCCTGATAATAGCGGCTTTTAGCAAAGAAACCGCCATTATTGGGCGAGTAGTGGGGACAGGGGAGGACTCCTGGGCGGTGATGGCTGTAGTTACACGAGCAAAGGATGAAAAAGGGCGCAGTTTATCTTTATATCGTTATTTCTTCACCCCCGGAGCCAATAACCTGCGCTATCTCATGGCTTGGTGGGAAAGTCAGGGAAGACCGACATTTAACCCCTTGGATAGCAAGAATATAGGAGAATGTGCCTATTTTGACCCAGCCTCGGCTCCTTCATCTGACTATGACCCCACAGCCAACTATATAGAACTAGTACCTACAAAACCCACATTATTACAACCACAGCAGTATAACTTAACAACTGTCAACACCCTAGCCATTAAGAAACATAATCTAGATCCCACCCAGCCCATTTCCTGGGCTTTTAACGTAAAATCACTGAAAAAACCCCGCAGCTTTCAGATTATCCAACCCGCTTTTTTAAGAGCTTATGAGAATTTAAAAAGGGAGATTAGTAAACTACCCCCGTCACCTACAGACGCAAGCGCTGATGACATAGCACCAAAAAAGACTCTTGATAAAGCATCGACTAAAAAAGCTATTAAAGCCGCACTACAAAGCTTAATCAATTTCTCACAAGTCAAACCCCCAGCTGTAGAGACGATTATTGACACCTTAGAAAATCAGCAACTGACTTTAGAAGAATGGTACAGCTTATTTGATGCTGAAGGCGCAAGCACCGCCATCACTGAAAAAATTTATAGCCCTCCCTTAGCGAGACTTATGACCCTGCGCGCCATAGTCATCCCTGAGACTTTACCAGAGTTTCTCAAATGGTTAAATATCAAATCAGGTAAACAACCCAGTGAGGCTGAAAGTACCTCTTTACAGTTTCAAGGTGCTATCCGTCAGTATTTCCACAAAGACAAATTAACAGCGGGAATTAAATCACTTATTCCGCAGTTACTCAAAGAGGAAATTTCCCCAGAGTCCATACACTGGTTATTTATTAAAGATAGGGTATGGGATATTTGTCGTATTCAGTTTCTTCATGATGTTGTCAATGATTTAGAATTAATTAGGCAAAAATCAAATTTTGAGCAATCAAAATCTGAGGGTTTAAATTTTCCCCAGGAGATATGGCAAGAGTTAATTAGTTCTTTACATTCTCATTCAGACTCTTACTACATAGTACCTACTTACAAACCTCTGGCAAAATTATTTGAGTTACTGAGAGAATATGAATTATCTGCCTACTTTTATCAGGTAAGTGTTGGTCAGGTTCCTGTTAACGTCTTTTCAGAAGTTAAGAAAAACCATCCCGATAAAAAAATAAGTTTATTGGGGATAAAAATTGATAAGAAAAAAAATATTCTTGAAAAATCAGTAGATTCAGCAAATGCAATAAATGATTTTTTGATATTTTGTTTTTTAATCTTGATCCTGTTGGGTTTTACATTATATCAATTCTATCCAAATTTTCCAAAAATCACATGGTTACAAGGTCGGGGTAATACACAAAAAACAACAGATGCTAAGTTAAATAATAGTGATACTACAACACAAGCAAATGACCGTGTTACTACAGAAGAAAAAACTAAACCGGTTGCTAAGAAAACACCACCAACACCTGACGAGTCAAATAATATTAATACTCTACCACCAAATATTAAAAAAGCGCTTGAAGATGCCAACTTTAATAAAACAACAACGGCGTTAAATAATCTTATGAAAGAACTAAAAATATCTGACGATCAGGAAAAAAGCCAGGTATTACAACAGGTTCTCAACTTACGCTCAGATTGGAATTTCTCAGATATAACCTCTCAAGAGGATAACAAAAGAGCAGCAACTAAAATTCAATTAGTCGAAGCTATATATAAGTATCAAAAAAAAATTAAAGGACTAACACCCGATGGCATTATAGATAATGGGGGCGCAATATATAACCGATTAAAACAAGATGTTCAGGTAAGGTATCAATGGCTACAAGGCGTTTAAGTTTTGGGACAAACTCAATTTAGAACACAGTGTGTTCACAATCTCAATATTTGGAAATGTCTCGGCAAACTGGAGGCAATGTCGCAGTTGTCTTTCACCCCAACCTTTACCATAGGTTTGAGTTAGCTGCTGAGATAAAGAAACAATAATTTGTTTGCCATATTCAGCGCGTTTACCTTGTAAAATTTCGGTGTGTATGCGTTTACCAACTTGCCAATATAACAGGGTTATTTCTGCATTGATGGCAACGGCGGCGCGTTGTTTGGCTGTGTCAATTAATTGCCGAATGTCTTCTAACAGATCATTGGTTTGTGTTAAATCATCATTCATGCTGCTGTTTCCTCCCCTTTATATGCTGTGGTCGGTGGGCGAAGTCGAAACCGCGATCGCCCCTTGATGTTCCCTTCGACTACGGTGATGGGAACGGCGATCGCCCTCCTGTGAGAAGATGTCCACCCCACAAGATTTATAATCTTAATGTGTGTGCTTTATTTACTTGACAAGTGGTGTAAATACAAATACATAATAACCATGATTTCAGTGTATGAATTTAGCAAAGGTATTGAACTAGAAAAAAACCCTAACGGTGCTTGGGTATCTTTAGGGGTTATGGGTAAATATATCAACTCCACCCTGGACCCCATTCCCTCGGTTATAGAGCGTTCCATTGCTAACCAAGAATTTGCCACCATAGGAGGAGCTTCCGACGAGCAACCCGCCATTATTGGCCGAGTGGTGGGGACAGGGGAAGACTCCTGGGTTGTGATGGCTGTGGTCACACAAGCAAGGGGTGAAGGTGGCTACAAATTCACTTTCTATCGTTTTTTTTTCACCCCCGGAGCAAATAACCTGCGCTGTCTCATAGCTTGGTGGGAAACTCAGGGAAAACCCACATTTAACCCCTTTGATGGTAAATACATAGGGGAATGTGCATATTTTGACCCAGCTTTGGCTCCTTCATCCGACTATGACCCCACAGCCAACTATATAGAACTAGTACCTACAAAACCCACATTACTAGAACCACACCAGTATAACTTAACAACTGTCAACACCCTAGCCATTAGGAAACATAATCTAGATAAAACCCGGCCCATTTCCTGGGCGTTTAATGTAGAAGCAGTGGAAAAACCCCGCAGCTTTCAGATTATCCAACCCGGTTCCCCACAAGCTTATGAGAATTTAGAAAGGGAGATTATTGATAAAGCATCGACTAAAAAAGCCATTAAAGCCGCACTGCAAAGCTTAATCAATTTCTCACAAGTCAAACCCCCAGCTGTAGAGACGATTATTGACACCTTAGAAAATCAGCAACTGACTTTAGAAGAATGGTACAGCTTATTTGATGCTGAAGGTGCAACCACCGCCATTACTGAAAAAATCCATAGCCCTCCCTTAGTGCGACTAATGACACTGCGTGCTATAGTCATCCCAGAAAATTTACCAGAGTTTCTAGGGTGGTTAAATATTCAGCCTGGTAAACAGCCGAGTGAATATCACAATATTTCTTTACAGTTTCAAGGTGCGATCGGTGATTATTTTCCCCAAGAGCAACTAACCAAGGGAATTAAATTACTTTTACCTAAGTTACTCCAAAAGCAGATTTCCCCGGAGTCTATAAATTGGTTACTGCTTAAAGGTAGTGCTTGGGCTGTTTTTCGTCATCGGTTTATTAATGATGTGCGCTATGATTTGGAATTAATTCATCAACAATCAGATACTGATGCCAAACACTTTGATAATTTGAATTTCCCTCAAAAGATTTGGCAAGAGTTAATTATGTGTCGGCAATTTATTATTTATGATTCCTACAAGTTATCTTACTACAAGCCTTTGGCGCAATTATTCGAGTTACTACAAGAATATGATTTATCTGCCTACTTCTATCAGGTAAGTGATGCTATAGTTTCTAAAAATGTATTTTTAGGGGCTTGTCCTAACCCTAGCAATGAACCATATTCACTCACTATTTTAGGTTTAACTTTTAAAAGAAAAATTAACCCAGTAGACACAATTACCAGATTAGTAAAGTTTAAGATCAAGAATGAAATTTTATTACCTGTTTTGTTGTTATTAGCATTTATTACACTTGGTTGGTTAAGAGGATATAACGCTATTTTTGTTAATTATAACTCAGAATCTAGCACTCAATCAGCAACACATCTAACTAGTCTAATTATCACAACAGCGCTGGCAAATGCCAACTTTAATAATAGAACAATGACGGCGTTAAATAATCTCATGGCGGAACTAAGAATATTTAACCCGCAGGAAAAAACCCAGGTATTACAAGAGGCTCTTAACTTACCCTCTGATTGGAGTTTATCAGATATAGACTCTACAGATGAAACAAAAAGAGTAGTAACTAAAATTCAATTAGTCACAGCTATATACAAATATCAACATAATCAGAACCTAACACCCAATGGCATTATAGATAATGGGGGCGCAACATATAACCGATTAAAACAAGATGCTCAGGGAAGGGATTGATGTTGGTGGTTGAGGGAAGTCGAAACCGCGATCGCCCTTGATGTTCCCTTCGACTACGCTGATGGGAACTGATCTCGGTGGTTGAGCGAAGTCGAAATCGCGATCGCCCTTGATGTTCCCTTCGACTACGCTTAGGGAACGGCGATTGTCCTTGATGTTCCCTTCGACTACGCTTAGGGAACGGAGATTGTCCTTGATGTTCCCTTCGACTACGCTCAGGGAACGGCGATCGCCCTTGATGTTCCCTTCGACTACGCTGGTGGGAACTGATCTCGGTGGTTGAGGGAAGTCGAAACCGCTCCAGTTATTAATGCGGTTGTGTATTATAGGAGCATTGATTTAGGTGGACGTTATCCCCGAGTTGATCTGCTTGCAGCGGTAGGGGCTAAACCCTAGGGTGGAACTGTCTAAGAATCTGTTGCAATAGCTTCCAAAGCAGCAATTTTTCTGGTTTTGTTTCACCTTAAAACAATATTGGAATTGAAACAATAGCATTACCCAATTCTTTTGGTTCCAGTTTATATAGTCCACCTCCATACACCCGACCTTCACCCATGAGCATTTGATCAGAAATCCCATTTAAAGCCTGCCATACCTGCTTAAGTAATTCGGAATTTTGTGAAAATGCTTGAGCCAAAACAGGGAGGGGATACAACATCAAGTAAACGTTAGTAGCTGTTGCTTGGGAGTGATTGAGAATAAAGCGGAAGGGTCTACCTCTTTTGGTATCTTGACGACCCATATAGGTACAGAGGAATGGGGAGGGTGGACGATTCTCCTGGGAATACCAGGGAGAACGATGTCTGCACAAATAGCGATCGCTAATTCCATTGTCTACTCCCATCTGCAAATATTGCCACAGGATTGGATAGTTGGCTTGCACCTCAGATATAGGCAATGCACAGTCCAGCAAAAATAGTTGCTGTGTCAAAATAGGATTACCTTTTATATTAGCTTCAATTTCATCAACTAATAAATAACGGGGACTGGGCAGAATAGGTTTTAAGAATTCAATCGGCAGTTGATATGCTATTACTTGTTCTTTTGTAAGCACAAAGAAATTGTTAGCCCCTGTTGCTAAACCACGTTTAATAGTAAATAAATCTTTTAACTGAAGTTGCTTTAAATTAGACTGAGTATTATTTGGGGTAAATCCAATCTTTGTCCATTTGGCTGTTAAGCGGAGCGTCTCTACAGACACCAATTTGCTTTTGTTGGGTGTTGCTAAACTTTTACCATAGCTAAATTGAATATGATGGTTTGCTGGTGGTACAGTCTTCTTGAACCAAACAACTGCACTGGTAACTAAAGCATCTGCAAACTGGACATTATTTGGATGAAACAAATGAACACGCAACAAGGTAACACTGCTTAACAGATACTCCCTAATTTGTTGTGCATAATTTACGTCCATAAATCCACTAGGAATGAGCCACCCAGCAATACAATTATCCGCCATCCAAGCATCAGCCATGCACAAGAAATAGCAGTAAAGACTAGCTAACTGACTGAGTTTTATTCCTGTGATCTGAAAAGTTTGATTTTGTAATCGCTGCTTTTCAATTCGGCTTAAATGATGATGTCGTACATAAGGAGGATTACAAATGAGTAAGTTAGCTTTTTTATCATCACAGCTAGGTGGTATAGCTTGGGTAAAGTCAGCTAAATGTAATTGTAGTGGTGTGTCGCGCCAAAATGAAATTGCCTCCAAACCGTAGTGTGAATCAATTTCATAACCTACAGCTTCTTTTACTTGTATGGGTGAAAATAGCTGTAATAATGCGGAATAAAAAGCACCTGTACCAAAAGCGGGGTCAAGAAACCGGATTTGGGAATGTGGTGTTAATAACTCTTTTGCATATTGCACAATGTCGAATGCCAAATCTGTGGGTGTGGCAAATTGTCCCAATTTATTGCGTTCGGCTTGGGTTTTGACTGCATCTAGTTGTAATTGACGGAACACCCGTGCTTGCTCAGTAGTTGTAGTTACATTCATAAAAAACTCGTTTCACGTCAGAGGATGTTTGAAGCGATACAGCTTCAGCCAGAGGGAAAGTCAAACGCCAAATAATGCTAGGTCATCAATGCGATGTTCCCATAACCAGTCAATTCCTTCGGCTGCTTCATAGCCTAAATAGCCGCTGTCAAAATAACCACAAAGAAATAGAACAAAACGGACTGTATTACCGTAGTTGCTCCTGAGTTGAGCAACTTTAATGGCTTCTTCTTTGCGTCGCTTGTTGGGGTTGGTAAAATCTCCAGGCGTAAATTCATCAATTAGTAAATCTATATTTTCATCTTGTTGCCATTTGACCCAGACAGCCATTAGAAAATCTACTAATTCACTTTTGTCAACCTCACTTCCTCCCCCTGATGTTCCCTTCGACTACGCTGGTGGGAACGGCGATCGTTCCCCTTGATGTTCCCTTCGACTACGCTGATGGGAACGGCGATCGCCCCTTGATGTTCCCTTCGACTACGCTGATGGGAACGGCGATCGTTCCCCTTGATGTTCCCTTCGACTACGGTGATGGGAACGGCGATCGCCCTTGATGTTCCCTTCGACTACGCTGGTTAGTCTGGGGATTGTACAATTTGCCCAAACCGGCTATACTTGTACAATAAACAGTACAGGTTCTCCCCAAATGAAAATTATCTCTTTTAGCGAGGCTAGAAATAGTCTAAAAACGGTTTTAGACCAGGTGACAGAAGATGCTGACTATACAATTATCACCAGACGGGATGCTGATGATGCGGTGGTGATGTCCCTGGAGTTTTTTAATAGTCTCATGGAGACTGTGTATTTATTGAAGTCTCCGGCAAATGCAGCCCATTTAGAACGTTCTATTACTCAATTTAAGCGGGGGAAGGTGGTACAGCGAGATTTGTTAAATGAGTAGAATGTTAGCTTGGACTGATGAGGCTTGGGGTAATTATCTTTACTGGCAAGGGCAAGATAAAAAGACTCTCATAAGAATCAATAAGTTGATTGAGGAGACGATGCAGATGCCTTTTGAGGGTATTGGTAAGCCGGAGCCTCTCAAGGAAAATTTAGCGGGATTTTGGTCACGGCGAATTGATGATATAAATCGTTTAGTTTATGCTGTTGATGATGTCTATGTAACTATTATTTCTTGCCGATATCATTATTAATTTAGCAATAAATTAAGTCATTTTTATAAAGAAAACTCTCATGCTTAATTCTTGTTGATAAAACCCTGATTTTATTGAGAATCATCAACTGAGGATTAAGGTTTGGGGGTTGGCGATCGCTCTCACGAATGTTAAGAAAAATCCCGGTAATGGATAGCTTGTAAGGGGAGGGGACTGGATTTAATCAATTAAAGGGGGTAAAGATGTGATGAAAATTACGGCTGACAACTTATTAAACAACCTCTGAGAATTGGTAATGTGGAGTTAATTAGTCAAAATAGCGATCGCGCTGTAGTTGATGCTCAACTATAGAAATCCGGTTTTGTTTCTGAATTGATTGGTCTAAGTAGGGAACACCGGAAGAGGTAAGAAGAATTGCCATGTGTACTGAGTCTTGTTCAAAAATCAAATAGGAGTCCTATATGGTATGAAATGAAAAATGGGAAATTAATAAAATTAGACTGATTAGCTGATTTTACTCCACATCAACAGCAGGTTTTTATGTCAAAAATGACACTCAAAGATGTAGAACAGGTACAAACAGCCTTGAGTCAAGCTGGTTTAGATTACGATGTTGAATTAGAAAACGGAAAAATCTCCCTTGTGGGTCCATCAGATATTGTTTCTAGTGAAATTAGTAGCCGTTTAATTGCGTTTCTATTTGCTTGGGTGAATCCCCGGCGCTGGGGTAGGATATTTGACTCTGCTGGGGGTTTCATTTTACCAGATAGCAACCTCACAGCCCCAGATGTATCTTTTGTGCGCGCTGCACGTCTGCGTCAAAGCCCCCGTTATTTTGGCGAAATTGTCCCTGATTTAGTAGTAGAAATTAAATCCCAAAGTGATAGAGTCAAGCCCTTAGTGGATAAGATCCTCAATTTAATTAAATTAGGGGCGGTTGTTGGTATTTTAATTGACCCTGATACAGCCACAGTCACTGTTTACCGTGGGGAAAATCAGCCGATAATTTTTACCACGGGGGACACCCTAACTATACCAGAACTGTTTCCCGGTTGGGAGTTACCGATTGCTGAATTATGGCCCCCGGTTTTTGATCAAGAGGAAGAAAATTAACGACCAGGGGCGATGACTTCTCTACGGATGCGACTATGTTCAACTACTCCCCAACCAGCAGCAGTTAAGGCGGGGTCAATTAATTCGGCGCGGGTTTGGGCTTCGTTCATATTTCGCTGATCTCGATTTGCTCTAAAACACTTTTTTGTTGATTTTGTAAGGGTTTCAGGATTTGAGAGTTACTAATCTCGATTTGCTCTAAAACACTATCTACGCCCAAAAAGGCAGATATCTGGCATAGCGCGTAGAATTGGTTTCAGATTGATCTGCTTTGATTAGCCCCATCAAATGCTAATGGTTGTCCAACGGGACGGGTTGGTACTTCAAAAACCAGCACTCTTCCATCAGGATGCTGTAATTCTGTAACGTCTACCCGAAATCTGAGCTTTTGAACTATAGATGCTTTAATCTCATTTAAACGATCGACTGTTAACCAAGCCAGAGTACCTACTACTTGGCGGGGTGGTTTATTGGTAACGCCCAAAACAAGACAACCACCTTTTTCATTTGCCAGTGCTACACAATATCTCAGAAGTTTAGTTGAATCAAATTGGTTTTTGGCTTCTTTAAATTCAAGATTCTCTGTTTCTGCTGGTGTATTTAGCCATTTTTCAAGGGTTTCAAGGGTAATCATGCTGCTGTAATTTATAGAAGGATCAAGAATTGGGAAAAGGAACGGGTAGCAGTGTAGGGGATCGCCTGTACCAGTTGGGTAAGTCCTAAGTGCGATCTGCTTGCAGCAATGTACCAAGATTTACATAGTATACCACCCAGTCAACTTAACACAGTCGCCTCACCAGTTTAGATACAGGACTTCTCTAAGGAGTCGGGGGTATTTTATGCACTATTACATACACTTTTATACTAAATTGGGGTGAAGATGAGGTTTGAAATCTGATGATTAGCGGATCAAAATTGTTTCACCCCACCCTAACCCTCCCCTTGTAAGGGGAGGGAACTTGATTTTGGTGTTCCCTGTGTTTAGTACTTAATCAGAAAGTGTCCGTACACATAAAAATTTACCCCTATGGGAGTGTAAGATAAAGTGAGAATCTACCTGTACATTTTGGCTGGACTCACATCAGCTTTAATTGGCTGGAATTTGGGTCAATTCTTCCTCACCGACTTGGGGATATTAAGACAGTTTCCCGAAATTGTGTTATTTCCCTGTGTAGCTATATCTTTGGCTGCGGGTATGGTGATGAATGAAATATTTATCAGCAACCCCACCAGGTATAAACTCAACTTTCGCATTGTCAAGAGACCTTTATTAATTGCTCTGGGTTTGGGTGGTTTAGCCGGGTTGATTGGTGGTGTAATTTCCCAGGTTCTGTTTTTACCGGTGCTGGGGGTTCCCAGTGCTTTTGTGAGAACTTTGGGATGGTTGGTAATTGGTGCTGCGGTGGGTATTGCTGAGGGTTTAAGCTGGCGTTGGCACAGTATGGAAGCGGGGGACCCGAAACGGTTCCGCAAACGCTTAAATACTAGCTGTGTTGGGGCGATGGCGGCCAGTTTATTGGCGGCGGCGCTTTTTGAGGTCATCCGTGCTGCTTCGGGAACGGTAACGGCGGAATTTAGAAGTGTTGAAGACCCTTTGGGTTTTGCGGTTCTGGGGTTAGTGCTGGGGACAGTTTTTAGTATTACTAATTCTCCGAGCTATATGGCGGCTTTAAGGGCTGGTACAGGTTTTGAGTATACGGGGTTTAAAAAAGATGAGTATAGTCATGATGAGGATGGTGAACTAGTATTAGAAAATTCGCAAAAAACATCAGCATATATAGATAAATCTCTATTAAGATTTGTCAGCGACGGTGAAGTTGAGAATATTGAAGAAGGTTTATCAATTCAACTACCCAGCAATGGTAAGGTAACCATTGGCTCTGGGGAAGATAAAGCACATATTTATCTGCCTGGAGTAGCTCCACACGTGGCAGATTTAATAGTGAAACAGCGTGAGGTGGTTTTAGTTCCTCAGAAACAGTTTCACAATTACATAGAAGTTAACGGTTCCCGGTTAGATTCCTCAAAACAAATACCTTTAAAGCATAATCACGTTTTGACTTTTCACACAGTCAAAATAGATGGCCAACATGAAGAAAAATTTTATCGTTTTGTCTACTATAATCGGTTCCTTGACCCACAAGCTTAGTTTGTCGGTGTTGGTGGTAGCTTCCTTAGCTGCTCCCAGTTGGGGAGAGCAAAATCAAGCGGAAATTGTTGGTAATCCTCAAGTTAACGATGACCGGGTTACTGTTCGCGTTCAGGTAACTAACGCAGAAAATAGGCGGCCAATTATGGGTCTACAGGAGAATAATTTTAAGTTACTTGTAGACAACAAAGAATTTAATTTTCTCCCCAGAGACTGGAAAAGTCCAGAAGAAAGTTCACCCCCTCCAGCTTGGGTAGTTGTGCTGTTAGATTACAGTGGGAGTATGAACCGGTTAGACAGTACTGGTAAAACTAGGTTTGCTGGTGCAATTAGTGCTGTGGGTCAGTTTGTGGATAGGTCTAGTCAACGGGGGGGTAATACACAAATATCTATTGTTCCCTTTGGGGTGGGTGGGAGTAAGTGTCAAGATTTACCTGTGAATCCTACAACCTTGGATAAGTTTTACCCAGCAAGTCATATTCAACTAAAAAACTATCTAGACTATTTAGGAACGGTCAAACCCTGCGCTGCTACTAACCTTTATGAACCGATTAAGGAGGCGGTGAAGTTTTTGGGAAATGAGAAAGACCCGCGTTTTGAGATTTCGCAAAAGTTTAATCAACCACAACCGAGATTATCAATTATTCTGTTATCGGATGGGTTTCACAACCAGGGGAATGAACAACAAGATTTTGATGCTTTAAAGGGTTTGTTTAACCGCCATAGTCATATTAATGTCCATACTTTGGGTTATGGTTTGACTCCCGCAGAGTTGGGTAAGAAATATAACCTGGGTAGAGCTGCGACCCGTGCTGATATTGGGACTGGTGCGGGTAAGGTTCCAGAAGATGAGTTTGTAGACCAACAACGGTTAAAGGAAATTGCTGATTTAACGGGGGGAATTGCGGAATTTTCGGGAAACGCTACAAGTATCGCTGAAAACTTACAACTATTTCTCAATGCTTTATTAGGTGAATATGAAATTACCTACACCCAACCAAATGCAGAACGGGGGAAAAAGCATCAAGTCCAAGTGGTGGTGAATGTCCCCGGAAGTGAAAAACCAGCGGAGTCTGATACTAAAGATTACAGAATCACTGTATTTGGGCGATCGCTCCCTGGAGTAGTGCGCCTAACTATATTTATACTGACATTGGGGGGGATTGGTGTGGCTGGTGTGGTACCATTTTACTTTTGGGGTAAGTATTTAAAAGAGCAGGCTTTAGAGACATGAATAAACTCACCTTAAGCCTGATATTATTAATGAGTTACGGCTGTAGTCAACCCCTATTCAATTCTCGCTCGGCGATCGCACCTGTTACCTCACCCTCCGATTGTTCACAGACATCTAAAGTTAACCTGAATCAACAAAATATCACCGAAGTTGTACTAGATGAACAGATGTTAGTTAAATCTGGTCGTGTGACTGCTACGGAAGCTGTGGGTTATAGGTTTGATGCACAACCAGGTCAAACATTCACCTACAATACTAATGATGATATTTGTATTGTGGTTTATACCCCAGATAATCAAATCATTACCAGTGGGGAATTACCGACCAGGGGAAAATATATTCTTCAGGTTTCCTCACCCCAAAATGATAGAGCATTTGGTTTAGGAATGTCTTTAACCAGTCCTGTTGTGGAAGATATTCCAGAGACTCCCACACCAGAACCGACAACTGTAAATACTGCTAGTAATTCCCCAACCACTAACCAAACTACCGTCAAAAATACTCCCAGGAGGACTAAAACACGAAGACCTAGACCTGTAAAAACTGCTAGGAGTTCCCCAACCACTAACCAAACCACTGTCAACGATACCCCAACCACTGAAACACCAGAACCTACAACTGTAGACACTGCTAGTAGTTCAACCACGGACCAAACCACTGTCAACGATACTCCCAGCGCTGAAACACCAGAACCGACAACTGTAGACACTGCTAGTAGTTCAACCACGGACCAAACTACTGTCAACGATACCCCAACCACTGAAACACGTAAGTCTATACCCATCCCAGTACCTTCAAACCCCGCTTTAGTATCTCAGTCGGTTAGTTCCCCATCACGGCCACCAGCTGATGATTTTGTCAGAAACCACTATACAGCACTGAATAACCGTCAATATGATCAAACATGGACTAGGTTATCTCCCCAGTTTAAAGGTATATCGGGAGATTTTTCTAAATATCAAGAGTGGTGGGATAGTGTAGCAGAAATCAGAATTGGTAATGTGGAGCTAATTAGTCAAAATAGCGATCGCGCTGTAGTTGATGCTCAACTATGGTATGAAATGAATAATGGTAGAGTTGCGGAAGATAAGAAAACCAGAATTTCTCTGATGTGGAGTGATGAGGCTAACAGCTGGTTATTTGTCCGTAAATCATCTCCCTAATTATCAAAACCATCTTTCAATCACTATTTACTCATCCAACACCATGAATAAACTTACCTTGGGCTTAACATTATTACTCACCTACGGCTGTAGTCAACCAATATTAAATTCTGGATCTGCGATCGCACCTGTGGACTCACCCGCTGGTTGTCCAGAGAAACCCACACTCAAGCTAGACCAGCAAAACGTAGAAGAGATTAACCTAGATCAATCATTAGTTAAATCGGGTCGGGTGACTACTACTGAATCTGTGGGTTATAGATTTAGTGCAGAATCGGGTCAAACACTCAGCTACAGCACTAATGATGATGTGTGTATTGTGATTTATACTCCAGATAATCAAATTATTGACAGTGGGGAATTAACCACCAGCGGAAAATATATTCTGGAAGTTTCCGCACCCCAGGGGATAAGAGCATTTAACCTATCAATGTCCTTAACCACTCCTGAACCGGTAAATGAGGAACCTATTGCTGTCAATCCTCCCCCGACTCCCACACCTACCCCTGTCAATCCTCCCCCGACTCCCACACCTACCCCTGTACAGACTCAACAACCAAGACCCCAACCCCCCAGGGTTTCACCCCGGAGGGTAAGTCAACCAGTACATAATATTTCTGAAGATGAAGCATTACAAATAGTTCAAAGTTGGTATGAGGCGAAACCGCAAATTTTTGGACCACCTTACGATTTAGACTTAGTAGACCAATTAGCAACAGGGAATCTTTATTATAACACCACAAAAGATGATGGTTCAGTTGCTTGGTTACGCAATAACGATGCTTACTATACATATACGACATCTGAAATTACAGATGTTGAAGAATTTTCTAACTCTGGTACACGACCATATATAAAAGTGAGAATTTTTGAGGATTTATATCTCCACGGGAGACGAGGTATTGATAAAAAAAACTCAGGTCCTTATAGAGGTACATTTACTTACGTATTTGAACAGGAAAACGGTGTTTGGAAAATCTATGACTACAAAAAGGTACGCTAATTAATGAGCAATAATACCAAGCTTCGCCGGAGAATTGTTAGAAAAAGACTCTCTATTAACTTTAAGAGATTGATCTTGTTTTATCTGGTTTCTATATCCACAGTAATCATTTTTAGCTTATTAATAAAGCAAATTCTTAGTAAGCCAAGTTATCAAGCTAAAAATACTAATTCTGCCCCTAATCTTCAAGTGTACACTCCTCAGCCTAATCCTCAAGTGTACACTCCTCAGCCTAATCCTCAAGTGTACACTCCTCAGCCTAATCCTCAAGTGTACACTCCTCAGTTTAATCCTCAAGTGTACACTCCTCAGTTTAATCCTCAAGTGTACACTTCTTCGACTCCTAACCTTGTAACAACCAATAGAACAAATAATAATCTAGGTGCAACAGTCAACATTTCCTCAAACATGAGGATAATCCCAGAAACTGATTATACAGAAGTTGGATTAACATCAATCTATCGAGAAGACCTAACACAATTTCCTAGAAATCACGATCAAAAATTACAAAACATAGTTAATGACATTGTAAATTATGTGACTTCTAAAGGTGCTTCAACAGAGCATTTATCTATCAGCTTAGTGGATTTAAATAGTCAAACTTATGCTGGATATCAAGACGAAGTAACAAGATTTCCCGCTAGTGTAACTAAATTGTTTTGGATGGTATATTTATATGGTACAAAACCAAAGTTACTTGAAAAACCGGAAATTCAAAAAGCTTTAAATAAGATGATTGAAGACTCTGATAATGAATCAGCTAGTCTAATCATAGATAAGACTACTATAACTCAATCAGGAGATGAATTAACTACAGAGAAATTTCAAGAATGGTATAAGAAACGTTTGAGTATGAATCACTTTTTTAAAGAAGCTGGTTACCAAAACATAAATATTAGTCAAAAGTTATATCCTTATAGTAAAGTTAATGGACCTGCGGGGAGAGACTTACAAATCCGCAAACCAGATTCTGATCCTTTACCTATAAGAAATTACACCACGACTTATAATGTTGCGCGACTACTATTTCAAATAGAAACAGGGGAATCAGTTGATAAAAAATATAGTCGTGACATGAAAAATCTCTTAGAAAGAAGCTTAAAAAAGGAAGAATGGGAAAAGATAGAATTTAATCACATTGCAGGTTTTTTTGGTGAAGGTTTACCAGAAGATGCTCAACTGTTCTCTAAAATGGGGTGGAACTTTCAGACCCGCAATGATGCAGCTATTATAGTTAGTCCAGATGGTAAAGCTAAATATATATTGGTAGTTTTTGGAGATCATCCCAGCTTTTATAAAGATAAAAAAATTCTCCCTGAAATATCACGTAAAGTTTACGATGACATGACTACAAGTTACTAGTGAGGTTAAGCATAAAATGCCAAATATATTGAGAAACCTAAGAAGAAATAAACCCCTACTATTTGGCATATATGCCGCGGTCGGTTGCCTGATAGCAGCGATAATACTAGGGGAACCATTTTTAGCCCTAACCAGAATCGCACCCACAGCAACGGGAACAGCAGTAGTTTTGTTAATAGATACCAGCGGTTCCATGGGGGAAATAGTCTCAGGGGATGTTACCCCCACAGGACAAACTCAAACCGTAGATGGGAAAGAATATAGAATAGTCACCGGGGGGAAATCTAAAATAGATGTCGTCATGGAATCCCTGTTAAAACTGGTAAATACTACCAAACTGGGAGGAAACGATCGCCTGTCCATCGTCAAATTTGATAGTAACGCTTCCCCCATCATTGGACTCACCAACCCCACAGAAAAGGATAAACTACAAACAGCCATCCAGGAACTGCGGAACATTGACGGTAGTACTAACATGGCTGATGGGATAAGAAAAGCCTACGACCAATTAAGATATAGCAACCTTACCCCGAACATCCTCTTATTTACCGACGGACAACCGGACAGTGCAGAAGAAGCTCTAAAAACCGCCCAAGATGTGAGAAATAATAACGTTAACCTGATTGCCGTAGGTACTGGTGACGCTGACATTCACTATTTAGCCCAACTCACAGGCGATCGCTCCCTAGTATTCTACGCCGACTCAGGGGACATTGATCAAGCCTTTCGCGAAGCCGAAGCCATCATCGGTAAAGAGTTAGTAGAATCTGCACCCACAGGTTACCTCAGCTTAGAATATTCCATGCTGCGTATAGGTGGTTGGACTGCATTTTTGGCCATGGGTATTTGCCTATCTTTAATTATAGGACAAAACCAATATATGCACCGTCCCCTATTGACAGCCAAAAAAGGAATCATCAGCACCCTAGGAAGTCTCAGCGCGGGTATGATAGCAGGTGGGGTGAGTCAGTTTTTATTTTTCTCCCTCCCAGAAATTACCATACTACAAACTGCCAGCAGAATTATTGCTTGGGTAATACTCGGAACCTTACTAGGAGGAGGAACCCACTTTTTTGTACCTAACCTGAAGCTAAAAAACGCCTTATTAGGTGGTACTCTAGGGGGAGCCATGGGAGCCATAGCCTTTTTAATTACTGCGATCGCCCTGGGAGATGTTTCTGGTCGGTTATCAGGTGCGGTGATTCTAGGTTTTTGTATTGGTTTAATGATTGCGTGGGTTGAACAAAAACAACTGAGTCAAGAACCCTATCTTTTAGTCCGTTGGACCCCCACGGAAAAAACGACCTACTTATTAGGTGCAACACCGATTATTATAGGTAGTTCCGTAGATGCACAAATACCCCTGAACGCCTCGGAAGGTTTCACCCCCATCACTGCGAAATTCTACAAACAAGGAGAAAACATTCTCATGGAATTTCACCCCGAATATGCAGAACGAAAAAACATGAAAAAACCTCTTCAACAACTACAACCAGGAGACACCCGTAAACTAGGAAACATCACCCTAGAAATCATGTCAACCCCCATAGAAAATTAGAGTCATATGTTAAGTTATGTTAAATTCATGTCAAAATGGTTGAGTGAAATCCAGTACCAACTACCGGGTAACTATTATGCAAACTGATTTACAAGACCTAGAAATCAGCCGTACAGAGTTAAATAACTTAACCGGATTAGATATCAACACAGTTCCCAAACTCTCTGTTGTGCAAGACCCAATCAAGATGTTAAGTTTTGTATTTATCAAACAACAGCAGGGTAAACAAGGATTATATATTCTGTTTGCCATATCTGCTTGGATGTCGATATTATTTATTTTCAAAGAATATAAAGGCTTTTTTGACTATATTATAGGAGGCTTTGCCCTACTGGTGTCAGTCAGTACCGCAGTTCCGGTTTATGAAACTCTGCAAAAATATATGCAGCTTTCCGGTACACATTCCCCCATGCTGCTACTTTGCAAATTACTAGAAGAGGTAGATAGACATAACCAAATAATTAAAAATATTGACACTCTAGATCAATTAAAATCAGTAGGTAACGCCATTGATTTAAGCAACAGAGAAAAAGTGATTGAAGCCATCAAAATCACCAAAAAAGATTTACTACTAGCCATACAAACCGACAAAATATTAAGAGAGAATCCCGGATTTAACCCAGAATCCTTTGCTGTTGACCTCACAGGTTTACAAGCATTACAAGTAAGTGCGACAGCGAGTGAATATAGTCAAATATTAGATCAAGCCTTACAAATAGGGGTGAACGTACAAGAGGAAATGAGACAACTATCCTAAAACCATCTTGGAAAACCTATGATTAATCTCTCAAATATTGTTTATTGTTTTACCCCCATCTTCGGGTGTTCATAGCGATCGCTCACCGTCAACGGTATGGCTAACGCCACGCTATCGCTATCGACTCCGCTCACCGACCACCGTCAACGGTATGGCTAACGCCACGCTATCGCTATCGACTCCGCTCACCGACCACCGTCACCCATGATTAAATACGTCTTTTACCTACAAGTCAAAGGTTCACCAGAAGAATACAGATATGAACTAGACCTACAACCCCATGAAGAAAACACACCGGAAAAAGCATTTACCCCCCAACGCCAAGAAGACATCCGCGCTTCCTTGCAAAATCAAAGCCTATGCGCCATCAAAGATCATCACCTCCAGCAAATAATTAAAACCTGGTCAGAAGATATTAAAGAAGGTTTCCGGGCCAGTAACATCACACTTAACTTACCCTTACTCAGTCAAGCCAATTTAGAACAACTATCTGAACCAGGTAATCAAGAAATTCCCGCCCTAGTGACCCCGGATCTATCGGGGATAGAACCACTACTGGGAATGCTACCCCCCCTAGTGTTTGCTTAGAGGATGTTTGAAAACTTATGATGAATGTATCAAATATTGTTTTACCCCACCCTCTCCCTGTTCCCTGTTCCCTGTTCCCTGTTCCCTTTAGATAAAAAACCATGTCAAATCTACTCAACATTACTATTACCCCCCATCGGGAATTTCTACCAGCAGAACAAGCAGGACAAAAACTATTTGTGATGCTGAAACTGCGACCCACAAAAGAAGTAGCTGCAACCCGTCCCCCCACAGCTTTTACTTTCGTGATTGATACCAGTGGCTCAATGTATGAAATTGTCGCTGGGGAGACCAGACCCACGGGTAAAAGCTATGTCATGGATGGCAAAGAATATACACAGGTCACCGGGGGGAAAACAAAAATAGATATTGTCATTGAATCCTTGTCAGCCCTAGTCAATTCTGGTAGATTGGGGGCGAGCGATCGCATTAGTATAGTACAATTTGATGACTCAGCCTCTCAAATCATCGGCTTAACCAGCGCCACCCAAATCAGCAACTTAGAAACCGCCATCAGCAAACTACGCACCTTTTCCGGTGGGACACGCATGGGTTTAGGGTTACGTCGCGCCCTAGATGTCTTGAAAGGTCAAGAAATGTCCGTACGGCGCGCTCTAGTATTTACCGACGGTCAAACCTTTGACGATGATCAATGTCGTAACATAGCCTCAGATTTTGCCACCCATAACATCCCCATCACTGCTCTGGGTGTAGGAGAAGAATTTAACGAAGACCTACTTACCCACCTGAGCGACTCCACCGGGGGGAGCTTATTTTATGTGGTTCCGGGTAACGCCATTGGTACACAAGTTTCCATCTTAGACCTACCCAACCAAATCATAGAACAATACACACTTGCCCAGCAAGAAGTGATTACCAACCTGGCCTTAACAGTGAAAACTCTTAAAGGCGTAGAACTGTGTCGTATTATTCGCGCCTATCCCACCCAGGCGGAATTTCCCCTACATCAAGACCCCCACCCCATAGGAAACGCCGCCGCCAACGACGAAACCATTTTTATTTTAGAATTTAGCATGGATAGTCGCCCCCCATCCCGGGCGCGCCTTGCTCAAATTGGCTTAACCTACGAAGTCCCCGGTCAAAAAATCCGCAGTGAACTACCCCCCCAAAACGTGGTGGTACAATTTGTCTCTGGTCAAGGGGGCGCAGCACAAGTTGACCAAGAAGTGATGGGTTACTTACAACAGTGTAATATTTCCCAAATGATTGGGGAAGCCACAAGAATCGCCGATAAAGACCCCGGAAAAGCCGAACAAATCCTAGAAAACGCCCGCAGAATAACAGTCAAGATTGGTAACCAAGCTATAACCGACTCTATCAACGGCGCTCAACAAGAATTACGCAAAACTCAGAAGATATCCGCCGGAACCCGCAAAACCATAAAAACAGGAGCTAAAGGTAAAACTGTGAAAATGGGTGACGACATTAACGAGCAGATATCACAGGACAAAATACGTCAAATTACTGGAACCTAAACCCCTAAGTTGACGGTTGACGGTTGACGGTTGATGGTTGACGGTTGACGGTTGACTGTTGACTGTTTTAAAAGCACTGATCACATATCTTTTTGAATACAAGGACACACAAAATTATGATTACCTGCGCCGCTTGTGGACACGACCAGAACCCACCTAACTCTGAATTTTGCGTTGTTTGTGGTTCTGAACTGCAAACCGCAACCCAAGCTATGAACGATTTAGATCGCATTAGACAAGAATTATTAAAACCCATACCAGAACCATTCATACCCACACCCGCACCCATACCCACACCCATACCCACACCCATACCTACACCCGCACCCCAAACCTTCCCCAGTGCGATCGCCAAATTAATTCCTAAACAAAGCGGTTCCCCGGTTCTAGAATTTACCTTAGATGGTAATGCGATCGTGGGAGTCTTTGACCCCGATATGGGACCAGTAGATATTGACCTAGAAGCCTTTATGGGTGGTGAAACGGTTTCTCGCAACCATGGGGAAATATACCAAAGTAACGGTACTTGGTTTGTCAAAGACCTAGGGTCTACCAACGGTATATTTATCAAACCCGTGGGACAAACTCGCTTTGGCGCTAGAATCACCACCCCAGAAACCCTCAACCCCGGTGATGAAATTGCCTTTGGTAAGGTTCGGCTTGTGTTTCAAAATCTTTAATTAGTTTAATTACCATGCTTACTTACCATGTCTTCACCCACCATTGATACCAGCAATAGTTTAGTTATTCAGACCCATAGTAAATTGACCATTGGTGATATCCCAGTGGAAATTATATCATATTTGGGTCAAACCGCCGATGTTTATTACTTCCAGGTGAATATTTTACCCCCAGATGATAGTACTACCCCATGTGAACCTATGAAATTAGGTTTACTGCGGGTGGGGTCTTTGGACAGTGGACTGAGCCGAGAATTGCAACTTAGAGAAATCCTAGGGGACTATAAACTAATTGCACAGTTACTCGCCCACAGTCAAGCTGCATCTGTAACTATTAACCTAGAGACAACTCCCCCCCCACCCCAGGAAACAGACACTGTTGATGAGGGGAGTCTGATCACAGATACTCAAGAACTAGAAGGGGAGTCACCAGCAGAAACCACCTCATCTAATTATTTAGAAGAAGAATATTACCCCGAAGTAGAAATTACCTCATCTACCGAGAAAATTCTGCTCCTCACGGATTTCCCCGATCAAAGTCAAACCATAGAAACTTGGTTAACAGCAGAACATACCCTAGAAGAGTCTTTGTTTCTCACTACCCAGGTCTGTCAATTTTTCCGCTATATACATCAAAGAAACTGGTGTTTGATTTCCCTTCTCCCCCCATGGGTGCAAATGGGAACCCCTATCAAATTCTTTGATTTAACCACAGCTTACCCCCTGGGTGTAACCCTCCCTTCAGGATTATTAGGAGATTATTTAGCCCCGGAACTGGGTTATAGTCAAAATCCCATTCAGGAATCTATGAGTACCTATACTGTGGGGGCATTGTTATATCATATCATCCATCAACACCCTTTGCCTCAAGAACTATCCCTTGAGTTCCAAATCAAACCCATCCCCCAAATTTACCAAATCCTCAAAATTTCTCTGGCTCCCGTTGCAGAGCAAAGATTTAACCTATCTCAACTCCTTAACGTATTAGTAGAAACTCGTAAATTATATAGCACAATTAAAACTCAATGGCAGGTGGCGACTGGTTCCACCGTGGGACTTTCTCCCCATCGCTTACACAATGAAGATAACTATGGAGTCAGACAAGAACAACTCAGCAATTCTCAAACCATGATTTTAGCAGTTGTGGCTGATGGTATGGGGGGAATGTCTCACGGAGAATTAGCTAGTAAAATAGCTGTGGAAATTCCCCTACAAACCGCCATCCCTCCCGACTGTAAAACCCTAGAACAATATCAGCAATGGTTAACTTCACTGTTCCACACAGCTAATGAAGCTATTAATGACCAAGTTAAGGATGGTGGAACCACTCTGAGCATGATTTTGGCGATCGCCCAACAATTAATCATCGCCCATGTGGGAGACAGTCGCATTTATCTGTTACGCCAAGGGGAAATTCGCCAATTAAGCGAAGACCATTCACTAGTTGCCATGTTAGTAGCTAGTGGTCAAATCACACTAGAAGAAAGTATAGACCATCCCGATCGCAACGTTTTAATTAAATCCATGGGTTCCAAATCCAGATTAAGTGATGGTTACGTCCAAGACCTCCGACGCACCACCCCGGAATTATCCCTCACCCTAGAGGATGCAGATATTATCATCCTCTGCTCTGACGGAGTATGGGATTTAGTCCCCCCCTCAGACCTTGCAGATATCTTTAATAATTGTCATCACCCAGACTCAGATTTACAACTAGCTGTTGACAAGACTATTACACAAGTATTACAAAAAGGCGCATCAGATAACGCCACCCTTGTGGCTTTAAAGTGTACCATCCAAAAAAACGTAGCCAGTGGTTAAACCACTGGTAGTCAAACCGCTGTCTACTAATCTTGACTTACCACCCCAATGACTATTCAGTGTCCTACCTGCTTGACAGAAAACCCAGACAATGCTACAATCTGCATTGCTTGTGGTTTTCCCCTCACTCCCACCCAAACATCATCAATATACCACCTACCGAGTGGTACCATCCTAGGACAGGGAAAATATCAAATTGAAAAAGTCTTAGGAGAAGGTGGTTTTGGGATTACCTATCAAGGGGTTTACCTGCAAAACTCCGCCAAGGTAGCCATTAAAGAACTGTGGCCAGAAAAAGCCGCCAGAACAGGTAATACAGTCTGCTGGCCTCATTCCATCACCCCAGCAGAACGCCAAAAACAACTAGACAGCTTTCAAACCGAAGCCAGTTATTTATCACGATGCTCTCATAGAAACATTGTCAAAATCTATGATTGGTTCCAGGAGAACAATACAGTTTACCTAGTGATGGAATTTGTCGCTGGTAAAACACTATATCAAATGTTCCAAGAACAAGGTAAACTACCAGAAAATCAAATCACAGATTATTTTATTCAAATAGCCGAAGCCCTGAAGGTAGTACATCAAAACCAACTATTACATAGAGATATTAAACCAGATAATATCCTCATTGACCAGCAAAACAGAGCCGTCTTAATTGACTTTGGCGCTACTAAAGAATTTATCGCCGGACAAACCCGGGAAATGAGCGTCACCCTATCCCAGGGTTATGCTCCCCTAGAACAGTATAGCTACCGCAGTCAACGTTGGCCAGCCACAGATTTCTACGCCTTGTGTGCGTCCATGTATGAGTTATTAACTGCTCAATTACCCGCACCCGCTCCCGAAAGAGCTAGCGCAGATACACTCATCCCCCCCCGTCAACTTTCCCCCCATCTGAGTCCCTTAATCGAAAAAGTGATTTTAACCGGGATGCAATTTAGAGTTGAAGACCGGTTTCAAACAGCAGATGAATTAATAGACGCTTTAAATGGGAGGTTTGTTTCACCTAGCCAAAAACGCGCCCGGGAACTAGTAGCAAAGGGGGAGTTAACAGCAGCTGTACAAGCATATGAAAAATATCTTAAAACTGAACCCAACCATGGTGAATCAGCAGTTGAACTCGCATTAGTACAATGCTATCTCAACGACAATCAAGCCAAAATTGCCGCCGAAAAAGCCATACAATTACAACCACAAGATGGTAGAGGTTATGGGGTTTTAGGTCTGGTGAGTTGTCGTCAGTCTAAATGGTCAGAAGCCATTAAATATTTACAACAAGCAGCCAAACTCAGCCCCCAGGAAGCGTGGATACAGGCTAATCTAGGTTGGGGCTTAGGTAAGTGTGGTGATTGGTCTCAAGCAGAAATAGCTGTGAATAGAGCGTTACAGTTAGCCCCTGACTCTACTTTTGCTTTAGGACTCCAAGCTTGGATTGCAGTTAATCAAAAGGAGTGGAAAGCAGGAGTAAAGGCTGCTACCCAAGCAATTTTTAAATCTAATTTACAGTCTAATTTACAGTCTCACAGCACCCCATCTAGTGATAGTCAACTATTACAACAGTGGGTATATCCTTATTTGATTATCTCCCTAGACCACGCCACTGTTACCCAGCAAGCCAGGGATGTAGAACGACGGATACAAGAATTTATTACTCAAGTCCCTGATAGTGCTTTCGCCCTAGGGTTTCAAGGTTGGAAACAAGCCCTACAGGGGTTATGGTCTCCAGCCCTATCTAATCTTACACCAGCTAGCAGTAAATCACAAGTCCCCAGTTGGGTGTTAATTAATTACGCCATTACCCAGGAAAATCTGCATAATTGCGCCGATGCTATCCGAATTTACGAAACTCACCAGCACAAGTTCCCTGGTGATGCCTTTGTTTTATTCCGGTTAGGTACATTACATGGTAAACTAAATGAATGGAACAAAGCCCGCCTTTATCTACAACAAGCAATTCAAATTAAACCTGATTATCCCCAAGCTCATCATAACCTAGGCTGGGTTTTACTCAACATTCGCGCCCAAGATAATCAAGTAGAACACTTCCGGGAAATGTTGTCAGCTTATCGTCAAGCTGTTCAACTCTATACACAACAGCAGCAACATTCATTGGCCGCAGATATTCAACAAGCCTTTCAACTGATTGGGATGAATATTTGAGTGATTAAGTTTCCCCACGGGAAACTTAATCAAGTTCTTGTTTTGGCGATATCCTCAATCAACTGGTTCTTGTGTTTCCATCTGTTGCTTTTGCGATCGCAGGTGAGAAGCTGATGCGAGTAGTTCCTCGACAACATCCCAAGCTGCGGCACATTCCCGCGAAGAATCGCCCTTACTTGCACAAATGCGTCTAGCTTCTTCCCGTGCAACTTCTATTTCATCTTCAATAAAAATGGGTTTGGGATTATCAAATAAATCACTTTTTCTGAGAATATCAGTAATAGAGATAATTCCCAACAACTTACCCTTAATTACCGGAGCGCGACGAATCCGGGTATTAGCAAACAACCGAGCCACATACTCCACCCCTAGCTCAGGATTGACCACAATACAAGGCTTAGTCATAATCTGATAAACCCGCACCTGTTTCGGGTCTTGACCGTAAGCCGCAACTTTATAAATAATATCAGTTTCAGTCACCATCCCATAGGGGTCATTTTCCGTGCGCGGTTCCACAATCAAAGCACGTAACCCTTTATACTTCATCAAATCCACTGCATCAGCAACAGTAGCAGAACCACTAATTGTCACCACATCCGTGGTCATGATGTCTTCAGCTTTCATCATATGTTGACAACTCCCTGTTAATATTTAGGTTGAACAATCTTGATTAATCTTCGTAGATTCTCGCCTCTGGAGCATTGGGAAATTCTTCGCAGTACATAGCAAAATTACTTTTGGGATTCTCCACAAAGTCACCTTTTCTGAGAATATCAGTAATAGAGATAATTCCTAACAACTTACCCTTAATTACCGGAGCGCGACGAACCCGGGTATTAGCAAACAACCGAGCCACATATTCCACCCCTAGCTCAGGATTAACCACAACACAGGGCTTAGTCATAATCTGATAAACTCGCACCTGTTTAGGGTCATTACCGTAAGCACCCACTTTATAGACAATATCCGTTTCAGTCACCATCCCATAGGGGTCATTTTCCGTCCGCGGTTCCACCACCAAAGAGCGTAGTTTACGATCCTTCATCAGTTTTACTGCTTCTGCAACAGTTGCAGAACCACTAATTGTTACCACTTCCGTGGTCATGATTTCTTCTGCTTTCATCATCGCTAAATTTCCCCCCATTAATGAGTATGAATTAATGCTGTGTTTACTTGAATATTACCATATTTACACTGATGTGCATGGATAAATCCCTCAAAAATGTTTAAAGTATCTTTTCTACAGCTGCGGTAAATTTTTCATAGCCCACTACCCCAACAATGGTTTCTGATGGCTGACCATCCTTAAAAAATATCACTGTCGGTAGACTACGGATACCCAGTTTTTCAGCCATACCGGGGTTATCCCCCACATCTAATTTCACTATCTTGGCTCTGTCTTGGTATTCCTGGGCGAGTTTATCCATAAAATGGCTCACCATCTTACACGGACCGCACCAAGTCGCAGTGCAATCTAACACCACCAATGGGTTATTGCTTAAACAGGTATCAAATTCTGTTTCTTGAATATATTCAACTGTAGTTGTCACGTGAACCTCTTTGTTATTGCTAATACTTGATTCTCCCCCCAAGTACCATCAACGCTCAGTAGTTGTGCGGGCAATGGTAAAGGATATGATAGAATCATAATGAGCGAAGTTTTCCCTTGATGTCAAGGTTTCAAAATTACTACAGCCCTTGTGCCATATAAGTTTTAGTAATTTGATTTTTCGAGGATTACGCATACAATACCCTACCTTTTCCTTGGTATGAACATAATTTAAGGTGTAGATTCCTGTCCCCCTGGGAATTTGGGATTTATAGTCAAAAATCCCACCTAATGCACAAACAACTCTGTTTACCTCTAAATAACTTCAGGACAATCGCCTAAGTAACCCCGTTGTTGCAATCTTCCCATTTCCACCCGCTCACTGATTGGTAAAGAATTACCTCAAAAACCCCACTGATTGATTAGCATCTGTCATAACTTGAGATACTATGTCATCAGAGGTGATTTCATTTGTAAAACCAATGACTGCTGAACAATCAAAAGACTATTACCTATGGCACAAGCTAGAACAGGCCCGGAGCGCGAAAGCTGCTCGCGGTGGCTATGCTGGCTATGGTTCTCCCGCTTTTGGTCAACAATCAGTACATGGCGAATTAGTAGACAATCCCGCCGAACAACAGATTATTGACTTAATTCGCCGCCATCACAAGTCAGGAAAATCCCTTCCACAAATTGCTACCTGGTTAAACCAGCAAGGATATACAACCAAGCGAGGTAGTCAGTGGCGACCTGTGACAGTCAAAAGGGTTTTAGACAGGCTTTATGGTAAAACTCCCAGAATTTCCGGTATGGACGCAACCTAATGGCAAGATTCCCTCCATTAACCCCTTTTTCACTCACCTTATTTTAAGACATTATATTTACCTCTTTATAACTCAAAGCTTTAGCATCTAATACTTTGAGCAGCTTTAACCTTTACATCCCTCGGATTGTATCTCAATTGTCCCATGTGTAATATATGTCTGACGAATATCTTTACAAAAATTCATAAATTAACATCAACTCTAAAGTATGCTTGATGACCCATTGATTGGCGTTCCCAGTGTAGAAGATGCCATAGATCGGCAGCCACTACTTGTCACCCCGGATACATCTCTAACTGACGTGATTAATTTAATGAGTCGAACCAGAGGTAATACCTGCTCATTGCCTGAATATGATTCAGCAATTGGTTATTATTCCCTGCTTGGGGTTCGTTCAAGTAGTGTTTTAGTCATGGATGGTGGGCATTTATTAGGTATTTTTACAGAGCGAGATATTGTCAGACTCACCGCAGCAGGTGAGGACTTTGCTAAGGTAAAAATATCTCAAGTCATGGTACATCCAGTAATTACCCTCTCCCGCGCTGCATTCCAGGATATATTTGCAGCCCTATTTTTATTTCGGCGGTATCGGATTCGTCACTTAGTCATCGTAGATGACAACCAACAACTAGTAGGAATCGTTTCCCCAGAAAGTCTCAGACAGGTCTTACGTCCCACCAACTTGCTGAAAATGCGGCGGGTATCAGAAGTCATGACCACCCAGGTGATTCATGCACCACCCACAAGCTCAGTACTCACCCTAGCGCAGATGATGGCGCAACATCAAGTTAGTTGCATTGTCATCACTAACACCGATTCCTGGAATGATATTCTCTACACCTTTCAACCCGTGGGTATTGTCACAGAAAGGGATATCGTGCAATTTCAGGCATTAGGATTAAATTTGGCGAAAATTTCCGCAAAAACAGTCATGAGTACACCCTTATTCTTACTCAGTCCCGAAGATTCCCTGTGGTCTGCCCATCAAGAAATGCAACGCCGGCGAGTACAGCGATTAGTTGTATCCTGGGATTGGGGCGCAAAGTTAGGTATAGTTACTCAAACCAGCTTATTACGTATATTTGACCCCCTAGAGATGCATGGAGTCATAGAAACACTGCAACAAACAGTATCCCAACTAGAAGCAGAAAAAGCCCAATATCTCACCCACCAAACCCAAACTAATTACACACCAGTACCTCTACCCCCATCTGACCACAGCAACACGAAAGAAAACATCATTCCTTACGAAAACTTAGATACCTTGATTTCTAATGTGCAAAGTCGCATAGAATATTTACTTAATCACCCTAATTTACCCACGGAATTACAGCAACAGTATTTAAGCTCCACCACAACGGAAATTAAAACAATTCGCCATTGGTTGCGTGCTGGAATTTCTGAGTAGAATCCTTTATTGTTATTAACCTCAACCCTGAATTACCAGGTATTTACTTGACTTCTCCCCTGGATGGAATCACAGGGGATTTTAAACTGATGTTGCTACGCAGGCCCAACCCATGCTACGCAACGTTTACAATATGATTTATTTAACCTTTTAAACTTACCCCAGGCACTACCGCACTGGAAAGATGGGCACGGTAGTATGAAACCATCGACCCTTACCGACTAAATGAGGAGGTTGTAAATCCCAACTTAAAAAATTATCAAGTTGAAAAGATGACTTTCCAGAAAACAGGTAAACAAGTTGATCAAACCACGATTATTTATAGTTGAACTAGAATAATGAGTATCATAAGAATAAATATCTTTAAAAAGATATCTCTGTTGAAGTGCATAGTTGGATTAACTATCTTTAGTCCGATGCCAATACTAGCAACTGTTGCAGATCTCTCCGTTGCTACTAATCCATCTCTTAGCATCAAAAATACTCTAATAGCCCAAACTCCACAGGTGTTTTGTGATGTAATCAACATTAAAACAGGACAACTTGCTTTGCGTTTTACACCTGGTGGTGAAGCCCGTGCTGGTTTGAATAATGGGAATGTTGTTAAGTTGTTGAAAGACCATCATAGTCCTTGGGTTTATGTTCAGGTTATGCAAGTTCCCAACCCTAGGGTTAATGGTTTAACAGGTTGGGTAAATTCCAATTATTTATCTTGTTATATTGTCTATTTATCAATTATACCAATCTCGATGACAGCCTTAGCTAGACAACCAAAAGCTGTCGAGCCACGAGTTGATGAAAATGGCATAATTACTTATGATTACCCCGGCTATTTCTATGACTATAGCTGGCTTTCTCAAAAGAAAATCAAAAAAGAAGCAGATTTAGAAGGTTACAGTGCATTGTCTCTGGATTTATTGCGTAATGCGATTTTTGCTGTTCATGGTCGCCGATTTGTGAATCCCACTTTACAAAATTACTTCAATAGTCAACCTTGGTATAAGCCACGTTACCAGCCTAATCAATTTCCATCCCGTTTGCTTACACCTATAGAACAACATAATGTAGACATGATTCTGCGATATCAAAAACGCACCGGACTAAGATATTTTTAACTGAACGTTTACATCATTGATTTGGCATATTTGAGATTTGCATCTTACTCAAGGTAACAACGCTCCCAGTATGTTTTGATAGGTTTATGACTCTGCCAAAATACAATATTCACTATCATTTAATTAATCACCCCCACACACCAGTTATGCTATTTTTGCATGGCTTTATTGGCAATCTTGATGAATTTGATCCAGTGATTAGATTACTGGGTGAGGAATTTTCCTATTTAACACTTGACTTACCTGGACATGGCAAAACTCAAGTATGGGGAGGGGATGAATACTATACAATGGAGAATGTCGCCCAGGGGGTGATTAACTTACTAGACCAGTTAAACATTCAACAGTGCTACTTGGTCGGTTACTCTATGGGTGGAAGATTAGCCTTATATCTAACGCTACATTTTCCCCACCGTTTTACTAAAGTCATCTTAGAATCTGCATCCCCTGGGTTAGCAACAGCAACAGAACAATTAACCAGAGTTAAAACCGATGGTCAAATCGCCAGAAAGTTAGTTAGAACTACTACCAAACAAGAGTTTACTAACTTCTTACTCCATTGGTATAGTCAACCCATCTTTGGAAGACTCAAAGAGCATCCACAATTTACCACCATGGTAGAAAGTCGGTTGCAAAATCAGCCAGTGGAACTAGCCAAGTCATTGCAATTTATGGGAACTGGAAAGCAACCCTCATTATGGCATAAACTCCCAGAAAACACCATACCTTTACTGTTATTAACCGGGGAATATGACCATAAATTTAGAGATATTCATACACAAATGGCGCAAAAATGTTCAGCCCAGGTAAGAGTTATTGCTGATGCTGGCCATAATACTCACTTAGAAAATACTCCAGAATTTGTCAAAACTATCCGCAACTTTATATAGTCATCCTATTTGAGTTGAGAAATTATCAGTGAGGAAAGGGAACAGGGAACAGGGAACAGGGAACAGAAATTGTTCAGAAATCAAATAGGAGTCCTATATAATTAAACCTATAAAATCCTCAAACAAAATCACCGCAGGGGACTGGTAGTTATAAATGCTGGTTGATTAGCGGCCCTTAATTCTTCCTGTAACATTTTTTGATAAATTTGGGGCAAAGACCTACTAATTGAATTAGTTTCTATACCATATCCCAAACTTGTCCAGGTGGGAGATAGTCGCCGCAAAACATCGTGAATTTTTCCTTGTCGTAACAGTTGAGGAATATCAGTTCTCCAAACTCTGGAATCCTTCAACCAACGGTAAACCACTATATCTTGATACTCCGGTGCAAAACTATAAGTAGACCAAAACATGGCTCCGGGAGGTTGGGGATGATAGCGAGGGGCGATTTCAAACCAAGTCTTATTGATAATTTGATACCTACCCGCCGCAGTAGAGCAGTTATTTTTATTCGGTCCGCTGACGATTCTAACGCATATTTCTGGATGGCGACTGAGGTCATTGACCTGCTGACCACCATATAACAGAGAATAGGGACGGTTACCACTAGCTTCACTAGCGGAGATGGTGCGCATCAAAGCACGGATGTAAGGATCACCCCCACTCATGACTAAAGGTGGCTGTGGTACCATAAATACCAGATCCCTTGGCGATCGCACCGAGCCATGTATATACCACTGTAACAAATATACAAACCCCAGCAGTGCCGCCATGGGGCCAATCAGATGCTCAACGCCCTTGAGTTTAAAACCTTTGAGTGTCACAATCCTAGAAACTTAGTGAAATTAACTAAACATTAGCAAACAACTCCCCCCAACTTTTTTGGGGAGCCTCTGATTTAGCCACCACCTCAACAATTTTATTCCGGGAAGCAGGCTCAAACAAAGCCTCAACCGCCACCCGGGCCACCTTCTGACGGGGAATACTACCATCAAACAATGTATCAGCACCTTGCATTACCACACCATCAGAATTATCTTCATTTTTCAAACCACCAGGGCGGACAATAGTATAAGTCAAACCACTTTTTTGAATATATTCCTCAGCCTGTTTTTTCCATACCAAAATCAGCCAGAACAAATTTAAAGGATGAAACAACTGAGAAACACACAAAGAAGACACTAAAACAAAATGCTCAATTCCGTGAGACTTAGCCGCAGCGACCAGATTTTTAGTACCCTCAAAATCCACTCTATAGGGGCCAGTGGGGTCAAAACTGGGTTTAGCACCCGTAGCGCACAGCAAAACCGTACTATCTCCTAAAGCAGCATTGAGGCTTTGTGGTTGTAACACATCACCCTCAACTAACTGTGCCTCACTGGGTAAAATCGCTCTAGCTTTCTCTATATCCCTCACCAAAGCCCGCACGGGGATATTGCGCGCTATAAGTTCTTGGACAATGCGGCGACCTGTTTCGCCTGTTGCTCCGGCTACAAATGCTTTCATCAGTGTTTCTGGGGTTGAATATTTAACTTTAATGCTAACTGCTGGCGCATTTCTTGAAAGGGTTTATCCCATACAGGAGAGGTATCCCAATCCCATGTAGCCACAGGGATGAGGTTTGCTTTAGCTAAAGAAGTTAGTAGCAGGTGTTCATCTTCCGGTTCCCGGGAAAAATCGAAGGGGTTACGGTATCCTGTATGAGAAAGATTATAAGATGTCAACTGACCATAATTAATGTGTTTGATCAGTTTTTCACCCTTGCTCAATAACTCCTCTAAAAAAACCAAACTAAAAGGCTCAGAATTTGAGCGCGTTTGTGGTTCTCTTTGTACCCATCTTGCCCAATCAAACCCATAAATAAAATCGTGAACGTAGCGGAAGCGAATTTCTTTATTGATGCCGAATAGCTCAATGAGCAAGACCATTTTATCCCCAAAGGATTCTAAAAAAGACATAAAACCCCCATCGGCTACTAAAGCCTGTCTGACCATACTACTAACCATAAAATCAAAATCCCAGAAGATATTTTCTGGGAAGTTTTGCAACTGAGCATAAACTATCAATTTTAAGGTATCCCCCAGGGCTAGAATAAATTCCTCATCTGTGGTCATGGTAGTAATTAAGTTTCCCAGTTCTACAAAACTAGTAATGAAAGTTTTGTCGGGGTTGAGAGTTAATGGATTAACAGACTGTTGGGCTAAAATGTCATCTAGGCATTGAAAAGGGTGATTTCCCTTCAGGTCATGGTTCATAAAGACACAAGGGGAGATGGGGACAGAGTTACTAGGTCCAGTCCCTAGCTGGAAATGTGGACAACTAATTCTCTGGTATGACTACGCTGACGATGCTCCCAAATATAAATACCTTGCCAAGTTCCCAGGACTAAATGACCGCCATTGATGGGAATCTGTTCACAAGTATGGGTCAGTGCAGTGCGGATATGTGCTGGCATATCGTCCGCACCTTCAGCATCGTGAATATACTTACCCGACTCAGGCACAAGTTTAGCCATAAAGTTGGCTAAATCTAGCAAAACATCCGGGTCGGCATTTTCTTGTATCACTAAACTAGCGGAAGTGTGACGCAAAAACAAGGTACAAAGTCCAGTTTCCACCCCTGATTCTGTAACTATAGCCGCAATTTTGGCGGTGATGTTCTGAAAGTTTTTCCCTGTGGTAGAAATTCTGAGTAGTTTTTGGTAGTGCGGCATCTTGATACTATATTGACTGTTGATTTTATTTTAAGCAAAGGTGAGTGTACCTTGAGGTGCCTTTGATGTTAAAATGCTTTCAATAATTAGTTTCCTCTCAGCGCCTTTGGTGACTGAGTTTACCTATATCAGGTATTTATATGAATTTATTCATGCAAACGGCTGCGGAAGCAGTAGCCGGGGGGTCTCATTTTCCCTTAGCCTTTACCTTAGTGTATGTGGTTGGTTTTATTGCTGCTGTCACTATTGGTTCTATAGCTTGGTATAACTCCAAACGTCCGCCGGGTTGGGAAAGCAAAGATCGCCCCGACTTTGTACCTAAAGTAGAACCAGAAGAAACTCCAGGTTCGGGTAAACCGAAGTCTTAAGTATTACTTCTGCATGGGGATGGCTAGACGCGAAGAATCGCGTCTGCTCAACTCAAAGCTTTAGTTCTGCACCTCCACCCAGCGACGATAAAGCTTTTGAATTTGTTTGAGCAACTCTCTATAGTCTGCTTCAGTGCATTGATTTAGCTTTCTTGACTCGTTTTTTGTCAGCAGCCATACTTCTTCTACACCTACTTCATCATCACTATAAATTAATTCACTAATAGCCGAAATCAGATTTTGGTAACCTTTTGGGCTAGGGCGATCGCCTAAATATTCTCGCAACCACCTAGAATATTCTTGCGGTTGCACAGGAACTAACTTATACAGCCAAGGTTTAATTTCCGGATCACCTGCTAACCCTTTTACTTGAGCTATCTCGCGCAGATATTGCCGTTCTTCGGGTTCTATTTTACCATCAATCCAAGCCGCAGCAATTAGGATTTTCACTAACTTTTTGACATGGGAATCAGTAACCATTGCTGCTTCCTCCGCTAGGTTGGTAGCTTTCAAGAAAATAGTACAATCCCAAACTGTATTCATTGGTAATTGTTGGTTTTTCTTAATCGCACCATGAAAAAGCCATCCATGTTTTGTCGGTGAGGCCAAACCTTCAGCCAACCTTGGGGTGTGGAATACCTAGCCTCATACGAGTCAACCCCGGGGGGCTGAATTTCCCAATCGGGATGGTCAGTTAAAAACCTAGAAATCACCCCTTCATTTTCCGCCGGATGCAGTGTACAAGTGGCATAAACTAGTACACCCCCAGGCTTGACAAATTTAGATGTCTGTGCTATGAGTTCTGTTTGCAACCTCGATAGTTCCTGGACAGATTCAGGTGTTTGTCGCCAACGTGCATCGGCGTGGCGGTGTAGGGTTCCCAAACCAGAACAGGGTGCATCTAGTAAGACGCGATCGCCCCGAGAATTAAACTGGGGTAAATGACGACTATCACCAGTACAAATACGGATAGATTGTAAATGTAACCGTTGGGCATTTTCCCTGAGTTTACGCAGACGGGAAGCAGTGCGATCGCACCCCCAAACTTCCCCATCATCCCCCATTAATTCAGCAATATGGGTTGTTTTCCCCCCCGGTGCGGCACAAGCATCAATCACCACCTCACCTGCTTGAGGGTTGAGAACATAACCCACAAGTTGAGCGCTAGCATCTTGCACAGACCACCAACCCTCACTAAAACCCGGCAGATTTTGGATAGCGCCAGTACTCCCAACTAATCGTAAAGCCTGCGGTAAATCCCGCACCCGGCGAGTTAAAATCCCAACTGAAGCCAAAGCCCCCTCAACTTCCTCAATAGCAGCCCGTAGGGGATTAACCCGTAAATCAATTGTCGGTGTTTGGTTCATCCAGTCACAAAGTTGTTCTGTTTGCGCCAAACCCAATTCATCTAACCAAACCTGAATAATCCAATCGGGAAAGCTGTATAAAATACCCAAACGTTCCACAGGATTTTCAGGTAACTTCAAAGGCTCCGGTAACCTCTCCCCTAGACGAATATACTGGCGCAACAGACCATTCACAAAACCCGTCAGACCAGAAAAACCATTTTCCTTAGCCAACTGTACAGTAGTATTCACAGCCGCCGAAGCCGGGATACGCTCTTGATAACGCAATTGGTATAAACCCAGATGTATGATAGTGCGCAGGTCTTGGGGTTGTTGATGAGATTTTTTAGTAGCCAGTTGGTCAATGAGGGTATCAAGAGTCCGTTGTCTCCTCACACTACCATAGACTAATTCCGTCAGCAAACCGCGATCGTGACTAGGCAAGCTCACCTTTTGCAGCACCCTATTTAAAGCTACATCAGCATAAGCCCCCTTATGAACATCTCGCAAGGCATTAAAAGCTATTTGGCGGGCATTTATCATGAACTAATTTTAACTGTATAATTTATCTACCCCGCCGAGTCATGGAAATTCGAGGTAATTAAGTATATTCTGACAATTATTTTATTGTACTGCGGCACCACAACCAACGCCCAAGCAAAACTCATAACTCGCAAGACTGGGAAGCATTCTCTAAATCCAACTGTGCAAAACTGATTAAAGCTAAATGGGACGGGTTGCGTATCAACTCCTTAGCCAAGAGAAAACCAGAAATTGTCCAAATTTGATATCTTCTGGCTTTCTTACCCACTAAAAGCCCCCGAATACCATCATAATATTCTGGCCATTGATTTTGACTCAGACGTTCTTGAGCAATGTCCCAAGCCCGTTGACTCACATCAGTCCTACCTGTTTTTTGAGCCGCAGCAATCAAAAACCACAATAACACAGGCCAACTACCACCATTATGATATGACCAGGGTATATTTCTGGGGTCACACCCGGTAAAAATTCTGTATTCCTCTTTTTCCACTGCTGGGAAACAGATTTTCATCGGCATTTCTCCGACTAAATCATCCCACTGTTCCTCAATCAGATTCATAATTGCTTGAGATTGCTGTTCACTGGTAAGAGAAGCAAGAATCGCCATCATGTTTCCCAGTGCAAAAAATCGCGTATCTAATTGAGATGGTCCGACATTACCCGCTAAGTAACCACCATGTTTTGGTAACCAAATAGCCAAATTAGCATAGCGAATAGAATCAGGATAAATATTAAATTGATTCACTGCTGACTGTCCGTATTCTTCACCCTTAAAGCGGTAAATCGCATTTAATCGCTTTATATCAATCCAATAGTGACGACGAATATGATCTCTTAATAGAGGTAAGCGATTATCAATACCGATGACAATTTTATTATCTCCAGCACAAATCAGCAACTTCCGCGCACACCGTAAGGCTGCATAAAATAGGGCTTGAATTTCCAAGGGATAACCGTAGATACCCATACGCCGGTAAATCATACAAGCGCCATCGGGAACCAACAGGGTGGGGTACATATCAAATCTGGTCGCCAAGCAAATTTCCATAATCAGCATAATTCCTTGCTGGAATTGAGGCTGCAAGGCAAAACTAATATCTTTGGTAGCCTTGACATAGGCGTGTAATATAACTATCCACCACAGACAAGAATCAACAGGTGTAACTCTAGCGATCGCATGTTCCCCAAAATCCGCTTCCAAATATTCTTGACCATTGTCTGATACAACCTTAAAGCTGGCTGGTATCAAACCTTGTCCGGGTATATAAGCATCCAATTGGTTCTTTTTAGGCTGTAACTTTAAAGTTTCTTCTAAGAAATTACGAACAATATCATATTTACCTTTAATTAAAAAAAGTAAAGCGGAGGGGACGAAATCCCTAATAAAACAATGGTCATGCTCTAAACCTTGTTTTATCTGCTCACAGCTTGTCCGAGTACCCACAGGACGACCCTGGTAGTAAATAATCGACTTATCTAAAATTTCCCATGCCTGTTTTTCTAAATCATCAACTATTACTAATTTCTCTGTTTCCATTCCGAGAAATACTCCATTTAGATGGTATTTTAGCACCAGATAAAATCTGCTTATTCTCTGCTATAGTTAGAATACTTGTTAATTGAGTGAGGAAAGGGAACACACCGAACACACCGAACACACCGAACAGAAATTGTTCATGAATCATTTAGCATTGCTATATAGACAACTGGTTTTTGTCGATCCACAAGATATCTAGGGCGATATTCAAGCCTAAGCCAAGATCACCAAGGTTTCTGATTTAATTTATTGTCCCATAGCCGCAATTTCCCAAATGATCACTCAGAGCAATTTAGAGAAGAGCAAAAGCAAAATGTAACTACAAAGTAGTTACATCGGGCTTTAAACCTTATGTTTATATTGGACAAGTACACCTGATTAACCTCGTGAGATTGACTATCCAGGCATATAAGGTTCTACACTCCCAATTTCAAACTCACAAGCCCGAGAAACAGCTTCAGGTGGTAATTCATCAAAACTCACCAATGGTAAATAATTGGGATTATCCATCAGTTCTTTTGCCAATAAAAAACCTGCAATACTCCAAGTTTGATATTTCCTAGCTTGCTTACCAATTAGTCGTCCTTTTTTACCATCATAATATTCCGGCCATTCATCTTCAATCAACCTAGTCTTGGCAATTTCAATAGTCTTTCTGGCTAAACCAGTTTTGTTGGTTTTGACAGCTGCTGCGGCAAACATCCACATTAATACCGGCCAACTACCAGCATTATGATATGACCAAGGGATATTTTTCGGATCACACCCGGTGACAATTCTGTATTCTTCATCCTCTAAGGCTGGGAAACAGATTTTCATAGGCATATCTCCTACTAAATCATCCCATCTTTCCTCAATCAAACTCATAATAGCTTGTGACTGTTCTTCTGTAGCTAAGTCAGAAATAATCGCCATCAAGTTACCCAGGGCAAAAAAACGGGTATCTAACTGAGATGGACCGACATTACCAGCTAAATAACCACCTTTACGGGGTAACCACTTGTCTAATTCGTAATAGGGAAGAGAGTCTACATAGATATTAAATAGATTCACAGCCCCTTTGCCATACTCTTCACTCTTAAAACGATAAATTGCATTGAGGCGATTAATATCTATCCAATAATGCTGGCGAATATGAGCGCACAACAGTGGGAGGCGGTTATCAATGGCTGAGATTATATCTTGATTACCCTGACAAATCAACAGCTCACGAGCTCCACGTAAAGCCCCATAAAATAACACCTGAATTTCCAGAGGATGACCATAAATCCCCATGCGACGGTCAATCATACAAGCACCATCGGGAACCAACAGGGTGGGGTACATATCAAAGCGATTGGCCAAGCAGATTTCCATAATTAACCTAATACCATTTTGGAAATCAGGTTGATAGGCGATGGAATAATCCTTTGTAGCCACTACATAAGCACGCAATAAAATAATCCACCATAGACAAGAATCTACTGGAGTGACTCTAGCGATCGCGTGTTCACCAAAATCAGCTTCTAAATATTCCTCTCCATTGTCGCATACAACTTTAAAGCTAGCTGGAATTAAACCGCGCCCAGGCTTATAAGCATCTAGTTCTCTTTCTTTAGGCTGTAACTTTAATGTTTCTTCCAGGAAATTACGAACAATATCTGTTCTACCTTTAATCAAAAAAATTAACGCCGAAGAGACAAAATCGCGGATAAAACACTGATCATAATTAAGTGCTTCCACAGAAGCATCATAGGCCGCTACAGTTCCCACAGGACGACCTTGATAATAGAGAATTGACTTCTCTAGCGCTCGCCATGCTTGTTCTTCTATATTTTCATCTGTTACTAATTCATTTATTGGCATCACTAGAGTAACTCCATTGAGGGGGTAATTGTTTACTAGATGCACCGTGATGGATTATTTATGCTATTATCTTTAGCATAACAAAAACCATATTTTGAATAGCAACCTGCTTTGAGCAAATAAGTTAGAAATCGTTACTTAAGCTACTGATTGAGCTAGAAATTAAGCCACAATTAGCTTTTCTTTCATTATCTTTTAGGTGAAGCGCAGCCAGGTATTTTTTACCTCAAGCAACGTCATGAATCCTAAGAAGCGCCATAAAATACATAGTCCCAGCTTGTTCTGTGTTCTGTGTGTCAATCTCAAACCTGGGTTTACCAAACAACAAAAAATTTTAGCTACTATTCAAAGTGGCTTTGAAATATTTACGGTATATTTACTTAATCAAGATTGGGCTTTGAGGCAGTAAATTAGATTATTCCCCTACAACCTCATAATTTATAATGTTTTTTCACAATATGCAATATAAAAGTTAAACAACTTTAGATGTCAATACTTTTAGGGATGTGTATATTTTACCTAAATTACCAATAATATAGGGAAATTTTGCGAGTAAGGTCTAAGAGGATGTTTGGAAAGTATTAAACAGGTAATTTTTATCTTAGGGAACAGGGAACACACCGAACAGGGAACACACAAAAAACAATCAAATCCAGTCCCCTCCCCTGACAAGGGGAGGGTGAGGGTGGGGTCAAACAATAGTCAAACAATACCAGTTCTCTGTTTGGGTTCCTCTTCCACAGACATCTACAAGTTTCTAGCTGGTAGAGGTATGGTAATAAAAGCGATTCCTGGATAAAACAAAAAAAATTTATATGACCTCAGTTTCTCCCCATAAAAAGGCCAAAGCCCTGAAACCGACCAGCCGCCGCCCCGCCAAAGAATTGTGTAGCGAGTGCGGACTATGTGATACATATTATATTCATTATGTCAAGGAAGCCTGCGCTTTTATTAATCAACAGATAGAGGGACTCGAAGAACAAACCCATAAGCGATCGCGCGACCTAGATAACGAAACCGAACTCTACTTTGGCGTTCATCAAGACATGATCGCAGCGCAAAAACAGCAGCCCATAGAAGGCGCACAATGGACGGGTATTGTGAGTAGCATTGCCATTGAAATGCTCAATCGCGGCTTAGTAGAGGGCGTTATCTGTGTGCAAAACACCAAAGAAGACCGCTTTCAACCCATGCCCATCATCGCCCGTACCCCAGAAGAAATACTGGCAGCCAGGGTAAATAAACCCACATTATCCCCCAACCTTTCGGTTTTAGAACAAATAGAAAAATCGGGGCTGAAAAAGTTATTAGTAATTGGTGTAGGTTGCCAAATTCAAGCCCTCAGAGCCGTAGAAAAACAACTAGGGTTAGAAAAACTGTATGTTTTAGGTACACCCTGCGTAGATAACGTTACCCGCGCCGGACTACAAAAATTCCTAGAAACTACCAGCCGTTCACCAGAGACAGTGGTACATTATGAATTCATGCAAGACTTCCGCATTCACTTCAAACATGAAGACGGTTCCATCGAGAAAGTACCATTTTTTGGCTTAAAAACCAATCAACTCAAAGATGTCTTTGCCCCCTCCTGCATGACCTGCTTTGACTACGTTAACTCCCTAGCAGACCTAGTGGTAGGTTACATGGGCGCACCCTTTGGCTGGCAGTGGATTGTCGTTAGAAATGATACAGGTAAACAAATGCTTGACTTAGTGCAAGACCAATTAAACACCCAGCCAGTCACATCCCAAGGGAACCGCAAAGAAGCAGTACAACAAAGTATTCCCGCCTACGACAAAGGGGTAACACTACCCATGTGGGCGGCAAAACTCATGGGTGTGGTAATAGAAAAAATCGGACCCAAGGGTTTAGAGTATGCGCGTTTTTCCATTGATTCCCATTTTACGCGGAATTATTTGTATGTAAGGCGCAATTATCCAGAGAAGTTAGAGGCTCATGTGCCGGAGTTTGCTAAGAGGATTGTAGGACAGTATAAGTTACCAGAGTAAATCTCACTCAACCTATGTAGCCATTCCCACCGCTGCGATCGCCGCCTCTAATGCGATCGCCACATGGGTCCAGTGAGTCCCCCCCTGGCAATAAACCACATAAGGCTCACGCAAAGGACCATCGGCGGAAAATTCTAAAGTACTGCCCTCAATAAACGTCCCCCCAGCCATGACTACTTGGCTCTCGTAGCCCGGCATATCATCGGGAATGGGGTCGAGATAGGAACCTACGGGTGAATGCTGTTGTATGGCTTTACAGAAGGCGATTAGTTTAGCAGCACAGCCGAGTTTAATGGCTTGAATGACATCCCCACGGGGTGCTAGGGGCGCAGGATTGACTGGATAACCTAATTTATGGAATACATAACCAGTTAGGTGAGTTCCTTTCATGGCTTCCCCTACCATCTGGGGAGCTAAAAATAAGCCTTGGAATAACAGGCGATTTTGGTCGAAGGTAGCACCACCATAACTACCAATCCCAGGAGCTGTGAGACGACAGGCGGCCGCTTCTACTAGGTGAGCACGACCAGCAATATAACCCCCGGCGGTGACGATTGTCCCCCCAGGATTTTTAATCAATGACCCGGCGATTAAATCGGCACCAACATCTGTGGGTTCTCTGGTTTCAATAAATTCCCCGTAACAGTTATCTACAAAACAAACGGTGTTGGGGTTTTGCTGTTTCACTAGGTAAACGATTTTTTCTATGTCGCTAATTGATAAACTCGTCCGCCAGGAATACCCGCAAGAACGCTGAATCAACACTAACCGGGTGTTCTCACTAATGCTACTACTTAGGGTTTGCCAATCTATAGTTCCTTGGGGGGTTAGCTCCAATTGGCGGTAATTTATGCCAAACTCAAGAAGGGAACCTTGGCCTTTACCTCGTAAACCAATGACTTCTTCAAGCGTATCGTAGGGAGAACCAGCTACTGCTAACATCTCATCTCCAGGACGGAGCACACCAAATAAGGCGCAGGCGATCGCATGAGTACCAGAAACAAACTGCACTCGCACCGCCGCCGCTTCAGCACCCATGACTTCGGCAAACACTTGATCTAACGTGTCTCTTCCTAAATCATCGTGGCCATAACCACTGACACCAGCAAAATGGTGTGCCCCAACACGGTGATGACGAAAGGCATCCAGGACTCTTTTCAGATTATGCTTGACCTGAGCGTCAATTCCAGAAAAAATCTCTAACAGTGCCTGTTCTGCTTGCCGCAGCTGTTCCACGCTGTTCATTAGTTCCTCTTTCACAAAAAATTAGTTAGATATGCGGATTTTCCAATCACGCAGATTAGGCTAGACAATTTCTACTCGGGTTATTGCATGACAATTGCTACTTCAACTAAACCTCAAATTAACTGGGTGAATACCCTGTTTTTCATTGCTCTGCACATCGGCGCTTTATTTGCTTTGGTTCCTAGTAACTTTAGCTGGAATGCCGTTGGTGTGGCTTTATTACTTTACTGGATAACCGGTGGATTGGGTATTACTCTAGGTTTTCACCGTCTGGTAACTCACCGCAGTTTTCAAACTCCCAAATGGCTGGAATATTTCTTGGTGTTTTGTGGGACATTGGCCTGTCAAGGAGGTCCAATTGAATGGGTAGGTACACATCGCATTCATCATTTACATTCTGATACCGAAACAGACCCCCATGATTCCAATAAAGGCTTCTGGTGGAGTCATATGGGTTGGTTAATTTATCACTCTCCTGCTCATGCTGACGTTCCTCGGTTCACCAAAGATATTGCCGAAGACTCAGTTTATCAGTTTTTACAGAAATATTTTATTTTGATTCAGGTGGCACTGGGTTTATTACTCATGTATCTGGGTGGCTGGCCTTTTGTGGTCTGGGGTATCTTTGTTCGCATTGTCTGGGTGTACCATTGCACCTGGTTGGTGAACAGCGCTACTCACAAATTTGGTTATCGTAGTCATGATTCTGGCGATCGCTCCACTAACTGCTGGTGGGTGGCGGTGCTAGTATTCGGTGAAGGCTGGCATAATAACCACCATGCCTATCAATACTCTGCTCGTCACGGACTGGAATGGTGGGAAATCGATTTAACTTGGATGACTATTCAATTACTGCAATTACTCGGTCTAGCTACAAATGTCAAGTTGGCAGGTAAAAGGCAGTAATTTACAGGTGATTGGTTAATAGTGGGTCAAAGCTAATTTCCCTGAAAAACTAATAACCATTCACCACCGGGAAAATTATCTCCTATAGCTAATAAAAATAGTGCGCTTGTGTAGCTGAGATTGCTATAATCCAAGACGCTAATGTTAAGAAACTTTACATCCATCCACCTTTTTGGTGAATTGGTAGGGAAGTCTGTTGTTTTCCAGGTATTCATGACTACATCAATAATCAACAGCCAAAAACTAGGTGAGGACCTTGGCGAACCCAAGCTGAAGCTACAAGATATTATCAAAAGCTTACCCAGGGAATGTTTTGAGAAAAACAGTCGGAAAGCTTGGACACAAGTACTCATCAGTGTTTCTATGGTAGCCTTGGGCTACTATCTGCTCACCATCAGTCCTTGGTTTCTCTTACCCCTAGCTTGGATTTTTACCGGTACTGCTTTAACAGGTTTTTTTGTCATCGGCCATGATTGTGGTCACAGGTCTTTTGCTAAAAGTATGTGGGTAAATGATTTAGTGGGGCATTTATTTATGATGCCGTTAATTTACCCCTTCCACAGCTGGCGAATTAAGCATAATCATCACCACGCTCATACCAACAAGTTGGATGAGGATAATGCTTGGCATCCCATTAGAACACATGTGTTTACCAATTGGTCACCCTTAAAGCAATTTGCCTTTGAAAGGTTTATGCGTCAGCGTCTGTGGTGGGTAGGTTCCATTGGACATTGGGCAGTGGTACATTTTGATTGGCGGAAATTCAAAACCAAAGACCAATCAAGTGTTAAGCTTTCTGTGGCTGTAGTAGTTGTGTTTGCCGCCATCGTTTTTCCTCTTTTGATTGCTACAACTGGTATTTGGGGATTTGTCAAATTTTGGCTACTACCCTGGATGGTTTACCATTTTTGGATGAGTACCTTCACAATTGTTCATCACACTGCCCCAGATGTTTCTTTTGAGACAGCTAACAAGTGGAATGAGGCTTTAGCACAACTATTTGGTACCATTCATTGTGATTATCCCCGCTGGGTAGAAATCCTCTGCCATGATATCAATGTCCACGTTCCCCATCACATTTCTACTGCTATCCCTGCTTATAATTTGCGTCTAGCCTATAGCAGCATTAAGAAAAATTGGCAGCCTTATCTACATGATGAATGTCAGTTTTCTTGGTCTTTAATGAAGCAAATCACAGACCAATGTCAACTGTACCAAACTGATATTGGCTATCAGACCTTCAATGAGTATTACGCAGGAAAACAACAATAAATACCACCCGGCATAAATTGCATTCTCAATACTTGCAACAGTGCTGATTATCCTGTAAATTAAATAGGCTCTGGTAATTCTTAATCTACTTTTAAGCTGAGTTGAATTACCAGAGATTACCTTATAGGGTATTAGTGAAAGCTAATCCCAAAAATATGTCAAAAAAGTCTGATTTCTATCCCACAAAAGAATCAAGTGCCATCAAATACTATCGCTTTCAATAATTCTGATGACTGTAAATTGTCTGAGGAAAAAACCCAACTTCCCTTTACTCTTCAGGATTTGAAAGCTGCTATACCGGCTGAATGCTTTCAGCCAAATGTAACTAAATCCCTATTTTACTTTTTTCGTGACATCTTGATTATTAGCCTACTTTATGCAGTGGCTTATTATCTAGATTCTTGGTATTTTTGGCCAGTTTTCTGGTTCATGCAAGGAACAATGTTTTGGGCTTTGTTTGTAGTTGGACATGACTGCGGACACCAATCTTTTTCTAAGCAAAAATGGCTCAATGATTTGATTGGACACTTATCCCACACACCAATACTAGTCCCTTATCATGGTTGGAGAATTAGCCACAGAACTCACCACAAAAATACTGGTAGTATCGATAATGATGAAAGCTGGTATCCTGTGACTGAATCCCAGTACAAGGAAATGCCACTATTGCAAAAGATAGGGCGATATTATGTCTTTCTTTTGGCTTATCCGGTGTATTTATTTAAGCGTTCTCCAGGTAAGGAAGGTTCTCACTTTTCACCTAGCAGCCCCCTGTTTAAGCCATCGGAAAAATCGGATGTGTTGACTAGTACTATACTGTGGATTGCTATGGTAGGTTTACTAGGTTTCTTCACCTATCAATGGGGTTGGATGTGGCTGCTAAAATACTACGCTATGCCCTACATTGTGTTTGTGATTTGGTTAGATTTGGTAACATTTCTACATCATACTGAGCCAGATATTCCTTGGTACCGTGGGGAAAATTGGACTTTTCTCAAAGGCGCAATTTCTAGTATTGACCGTGATTACGGTTGGGTAAATCACATTCATCATGATATTGGTACTCATGTTGCTCACCACATATTCCTTAACATTCCCCATTACAATTTGTTGAAGGCGACTGAGGCGATTAAACCAGTGATGGGTGAATATTTCCGCAAGTCAGAGGAACCTATTTGGAAATCTCTATGGCGTTCTGCTGTTAGCTGTAAATTTGTACCGGATACAGGTAGCAAGGTTTACTATACTTCTAAGAGTCAAAACTAGGCTAATATCATTCACAGCCATACCAAGAAAGTCCGCTTTGGCGGGCTTTTTTGATCTCACACACCCGGTGGATAAGAGAAGGTCAGGAGAATCAAGTTCTCCCACAATACAATCCAGTGCAAGGACATATATGACACAAACACAACCAAAAGTAACTTTTACCAAAAACTACGGTTTTAGAAAAGAACTCAATCGGCGGGTTGATGCTTATTTTCAGTCGCAGAATATTTCTACTAGAGATAATCCTGCAATGTACATTAAAACAGCAGTCCTTTTTTCCTGGGTAATCTCTGCTTGGATATTTACTCTCTTCGGACCACCACAAATATGGATAAAAGTCATCAGCTGTATTTTCTTAGGATTGGGAATTGCTGGTGTTGCTTTTAATGTAGGACATGATGCAAATCACGGTGCTTACTCTCGCAAAAAAATTGTCAATAATATCTTGGGTATCACTTATGATATCATTGGTTTATCTAGTTATTTGTGGAAGTTTAGACATAATTTTCTCCACCATAAATACACTAATTTATTAGGGCATGATGTAGAAATACATGGTGGTGGATTAGTGAGGATGACTGTCTATGTTGAGCATAAATGGTATCACTCTTTTCAACATATATTCATTTGGTTGATATATACTATCATACCCTTTTATTGGTCTATACATGATATTGGTTTCATTACGGTTAACCGGAAATATCACACCTATGATATTCCTAAGCTTAAACCAATAGACCTGTTGATTTTTGTGAGTGGGAAATTTATTTGGCTAGGGCTATTCTTGGGAATACCAATTACTATCGGATATACACCTATTCAGGCGCTTATAGGATTTTGTATTACTTATATGACCTATGGCTTGGTGAGTATTACAATTTTCATGCTGGCTCATGTTATGGAAGCAGCAGACTTTATTGAGTCCAGTGGTGATTTAAAGATTGAGGATGAATGGGCAATATTTCAAACAAGAACTACGGTTGATTTCGCTCCCAATAATCAATTTTTAACCTGGTATCTTGGTGGTCTTAACTATCAAGTTGTTCATCATTTATTTCCGAATATTTGCCATATTCATTATCCTCAAATATCTAAAATATTAGCTGATGTTTGTGAAGATTTTGGCGTTAAATACAATGTTTGCCCAAATTTTACTGCCGCATTGGCTTCTAATTATCGCTGGTTAAAACTCATGGGAACTGCACCTCATATAAACTAAGTTCATACAATCTTGACAAAACTGAAGAAGATGTTTTAAAAATCAAAGTTAGTCAATAATCAAGCCAGTCGTCTGAGTATGATGGGAATCATGGCGATACTGTTCCCATGTTAGGTTGCTAGGGTATACTTTATTCGTTTACTCACAAGGTGCTGATATGTACAAATCTCAGCTTATACCTTGTGAGCTTTCTTCCCAGCCCTCCCCCCCTTTTAAAACATCCTCTTAAATCTTGTAGCCAATTGGCCTCCACACATCTGTTAGGGCAAATGGGATGTAACCCAGAGTCAGCAGACTATTAAAGGCACTGATATAATAACCGTATGCGTGTTTTATGGGGACAATACTTGTGACAAGTCTGTCAAGCATCTCCGACATCACCCCTGAAGTCCAAAATAGTGCTCTTAGAAAAATTGATAACCTTGACAAACAATTGCAGCATCATTTTCAAACTAAGTTTTTAGTTCAGCCTGCACTTACTAGACTTTTAGTAAGTTTTCAAGCTAATAAAACAAGACCTATTTACCGATGGTACAAGTATAAAGAAGCGTTCTCTGCCTCTCTTGTTGAGCTTTTACTGGAAAAATACAGGCTTAATCAGGGCAAGATATTAGATCCTTTTGCGGGTAGCGGTACCGCTTTATTTGCTGTTAGTGATTTGGGACTGGATGCCGATGGGATTGAATTGTTACCCATTGGTCAACAGATTATTGAAACCAAGAAGGTTCTCGATAGCGAATTTATATCCGATGATCTTATACGTCTCAAAACTTGGTTAAGTTCGCAAATATGGAAACAGAATGATAAAGAGTCCTGTTTACCAGAATTTAGGATTACAAAAGGAGCTTATTCTACAGAAAACAAAAGAGCAATTGGGCAATACCTCGGAGCTTTTTATCAGGAGAATCCAAGAGTCCGAAAAGTTTTGCTCTTTTCTTTGCTTTGTGTTTTAGAATCCATAAGCTACACTCGCAAAGATGGACAGTATCTTCGTTGGGATTATCGTTCCGGTCGTGGACAAGGTAAAAAGCCTTTCAATAAAGGTGAAATCTTAGATTTTGATAATGCCATCACTAATAAAATCGCAGAAATTATTAATGACCTAAAACCTCATACACATCAGACAGAACTTTTTTCGTTTAAGAGAGCGCCTGGTAAAATCCAGCTTTACAAAGGGTCTTGTCTGAAATTGCTACCGACTTTGCCTGATGCAATTTATGATGCTGTTATTACGTCTCCACCCTATTGCAACCGATATGACTACACTCGTACTTATGCATTAGAGCTTGCATTATTAGATATTTCTGAAAAGGGACTAATTGATCTCCGACAGGAAATGTTAAGCTGTACAGTCGAAAATCGCTCAAAAGATTTATTGGCTATGAATCCAAATTGGAGATTGGCTTTAGAGACTGCAAATTCACAACCTCTATTGCAAGCTATTCTGGGCTATTTAGATAATCAGAAACTTCAAGGTGTATTAAATAATAATGGGATACCCAGGATGGTTAGAGGTTACTTTGATGAAATGGCTTGCGTCATACAAGAATGTTCTCGCGTACTCAAACCCGGAGCAGTATTGTTTATGGTCAATGACAATGTGCGTTATTCTGGTATAAGTATTTCAGTAGATATGATCCTATCTGACTTTGCAGAGAAACTAGGTTTTATAGTTGAAAATATTCTCGTTTTACCCAGCGATAAAGGTAACAGTAGCCAGCAAATGGGAAACCATGGGCGTGCTCCCTTGAGAAAGTGTGTTTACGTATGGAAAAAACAGTAAGCCGCTCCTATGAATGCTTATCATAATCATCTTCAGTCTAGTGACGATCTTGTCACAACCTATGAAGCAACTCGTGCGGGCTTTGTAGCACTTGCCCTTGCTTCTGCAAGGGCACTTCAAGAAGCAGCAAATCTGGCTAAAAGTCCTAATGTAGATATCTGTTTGTTCGACCTTGCTCCAGAAGCACTACCTACTAATAAATCTCACAATATTAAACGTGTTCAACTTGAGCCTTACACAATCGCATTGGGCGAACTCAAGGGTGGAATTGATCCAGCCGGTGCTGACGAGCATTGGAAAACAGCACAAGCGGCACTCAATCGTATACGACAATCATTCGCGGATGCTGGTCATTTATTACCACTTACATTTTTTGTAGGGGCAGCGATTGAGAGAAGGATGGCTACCGAAATTTGGAAGCAATTAGAAAGCCAGACGCTCAGTAATGCTGCTAACTTAAATGAGGAGAACCAAGTTGCATCTATTTCTCGTTGGCTATGTAGTTTGTAGAAGCAACAGCTAGCTAACAATTCGTGGTAGGGAACGGTCGAAAGCCGTTTGTGGTGAGTCCAAGGTTATCTGCCCCCGCTTATGAATATCTACCGCTAAATAGGTTTTCGCAAATCCCCCACCACCTCAGGGTTTAACTGGTGGATACCAGTTTCTCAATGTGACTAAGGGAACTCCACAACTGGGGTAAAATACAGCTTGACTTCTCTGTTCACTTCTAAAACCGCCCATTGCCTTGAATAATATGTTTAGCAGTAGTTAAAGTTTCTAGGCTAACAAACCCCCTGCGGTGTCCTTTTTGGTTAGACATACCCAGAAATACTGAATCTCCACGGGAAGGGTTACGAGAAAACCGGGGGGAAGTGTTGATGTAGGTGGAGGCGCTATTCACCCCCAAGGCAAACTGGCGACTTTCTTGATAGGATTCCGTGGCAATACAGTCAGCGTGTCCGCTACTATATTGATTAATCCAAGCGATCGCATCTTCTAAAGTGTCTACCAGTTTAAATGATACGGTTTTTGTTAAATAAGCGCTACCCCATTCACCTGCTTTGACCGGTTGTAGGTGGGGAAACTCTGCTACCAGTTCTTCATCTCCTTTAATTTGAAAGCCTTTTTCTTGCAAGGTGTTCCACAGAACTGCTAAAGATGATGGCAAAGCCTGGCGATGAATTAATACTTTTTCTATGGCGTTTACTGGGTCTGGTTCGCTTTCGTGGCTATCTATAATCATCCAGCGTACCATCTCTAAGCTGCTATTCACAGACCAGTAAAGGTAACAGTTACCCATTGCTGACTTTAACACTGGACAAGTTGACTGCCGCATTACCTGCTGGACTAAGCTAAAACGTCCGTAGGGTATGACTAAGTTCACATATTTGTCTTGGGTGACTAAATCTCGCATGGAAGCACCGTGTTCTGCCTTAATCAGTTCCACACAACCAGAGGGTAAACCAACTTCCTCAATGGCGCTTTGCAAGACATTGGCTATGGCCTGGTTGGAATGACTCGCCTCTGTACTGCCTTTGAGTATAATACTATTACCAGTCTTGATACATAAACCGGCGGCGATCGCCCCTAAATCAGGAAAAGCCTCGTAAATAAATCCAATCACTCCCAAAGGCATTAACTGAGTGTAACTTTGAGAATCTTCTAGTTGATAGTTAGCAGTTCTGACTCGCCGTAAGGGGTCGGAAATTTCTCCTAACCTTTGCATAATTTCTACTGCTGCTTCTAACCTAGTGGGAGTCAGCTTTAGCCAATCTAAAATCAACTCTGGTACAGCCATTTCTTTGCTGGCTTCTAAATCCAAAGTGTTGGCTTCTAAAATGTCGTCAAAGGAATTTGCTAGCGCCTGAGCCATTGCCAACACAGCCCGACTGCGGTCTAATCCCTTGGTATACCCTAAGTTAAGGGAAGCTTGATAAGCGCGTTTAGCGCTATTAATAGGTTCAGGGTAATCATCCAAAACTTCAACAGTCATTGAATTAACGTCTGTAAGTAAGCCAGACCATCAGTGCTGGCAGAATAGCCAACAGTACAGCTACTATTGCCCAAGCAATAATTCTAGAACTATTTGCCAATTGCAGTGCTAATGGTAACCATATAATCACTAGCACGAAAATAATCCCTAATGCTATAGGTAGATAGCTTTGTCTCATCTGAGTAGGCACAACACGCCAACTATTTCCCGTCCAGTACCAGGCTCGCTGGTAGGGATAGCTAGTTGGAAGTTGTTCTAGGATATGTCCATTATCTTGCACTACAAAGATTTGTTGACAGCGATCGCAACCAAATGCTTCTGTAAGTGTAATTGGAACTAACTGTCCTTTGCGACGGCACGGACAGATATATTCCCCATTCAAGTCAATTTTTTCGGGTTTTTGAGATGGCACAAGCGTTCTAATAACTTGAGCGTGTGTTTCTTGTTGTGAAGAGAATACCTTCCCTGAATAGTTTGGGGTTTAGTTCCCCTATATCAATGCCCAGCAGATGGTAGATCATGCTGCCATTCCAATAGCGAGACTATATCATGTGTAGTACACCCATAAAATACAAGTTGACTACACCCCAAACTCTCTAACTCAATGTAAATGCTCTTAGTATATATATTAACTTAGAGTTTTTACTTTTTACAAGCGGGTAACGCGATTCGAACGCGCGACATTCACCTTGGCAAGGTGACGCTCTACCACTGAGCTATACCCGCAATCTCCATCTCTTATCTATATTCTCAGATATATTTTTATTTGTCAACCCCCAATTTTGCCAGTTTTCCCTCTCCTGGACAAGGAGAGGAGCGGAGCCACTCAGAACCAGTCTCAGCCTACTTCTTTTGACTCTGCGGCTAAACTGCCCAAACTTGGACTAGAAAAAGATCCTGGTAAAGACTGGCCATTCTGGGGGGATAACTCTGTGAGACTAGACCGCAATTGTCGCATCAGGTTAGCCATTTCCAGAGCGTTCATGGCATAATCCCAACCATGATTGCCTTTAATACCCGCCCGCTCTAAAGCTTGCTGCATGGTATCCACCGTCAAAATGCCAAAAATTACCGGCACACCAGTTTGGAAACTAGCGGCTGCAATCCCCTTAGAAACTTCAGCAGATACATAATCAAAATGAGGCGTTTGTCCCCTAATGACAGCACCTAGACAAATTACCGCATCATAACGATGGGAAAGTGCGAGTTGGCGTGCTACTAGAGGTACTTCAAAACTTCCCGGAACCCAAACATAGTCTACCTGACTACCATAGGGGTCTGGGTCTACACCGTGGCGTTTCAAGCAATCTTGACAACCCTCTAACAGCTTCCCGGTAACAAGGTCGTTGAATCGAGCCACAACCACTGCTAAATGTAACGGTTCGGCTGGTGGAGCAAAAGTTCCCTCAAAAACTGCCATGACTGCCTCTTAATCAACTATACTCTGGCCAATATACATTTCTTCTTTGAATGCTGAAGAGCAGGAGAGCACACTTATGTAAATAGAACAAGATAACAGGAAAATCTTGTTCTTGGCTCTTCTGCTCCGGCGCTATGCTATTTTGGCGAAATAGACCTCAGCGATCGCTTAAACTACAAAAAAGTTTAATATACCCACTAAAATCACCAAAGCAAACCAGACTCCTGAACCAACCCAGAGCAGTTTTTTTGATTCTACCCAACTTTGCGGAGTAGCATAGGCCACAGGAACCCCAATTACTAACACAAAAGATGTGAGAACTAAAGATATCAGAGCGAATTGAAATATTATAGTCATTTTTGCTTCTCCCAAAACAGCGGAATACTAAAGATACAATATCCTAAAGGGTGACCCAACAGTTTTTACTCATATGTTAAGCTAGCAGAAATTGCGTCACCATACTCATTAGGAACTAAATTCTAGTTGGTCGTGAGCAATCCCTCACCGCCAATGAATATTTCCCACACAGGACTATGGACTTAATTCTTTGTCACACCACGGCTGATTTCGATGCCTTGGCAGCTGCGGTAGGTTTGAGCTGTTTATTGCCTGGGAGCAAGATTGTACTTAGCGGTGGCGCACATCCCCCCGTGAGAGATTTTTTAGCATTGCACCGGGACGAGTATCCCATCATGGAGAGACGTTCAGTCATTCCCGAAAAAATTCGTTCTTTGAGAGTCGTTGATACACAACATCGCGATCGCCTGGGTAAAGCCGCCGAATGGTTAGAATTATCCAACGTAGAAGAAATCATAGTTTATGATCATCACCTCAGTCAACAGCTAACTATTCCGGCCACACAATCCCACATTGAACCAGTGGGAGCCTGTACCACCTATATTGTGGAAGAGTTGCAAAAACAAGAAATTGCCCTCACACCAGTCCAAGCCACAGTCATGGCCTTAGGTATTCATGTAGATACCGGCTCATTAACATTTGAAAGTGCCACACCCAGAGATGCTTTAGCCTTAGCTTGGTTAATGCAACAAGGAGCCAGAGCATCAGTAATTTCAACTTATCTTGATCCCGGGTTATCGCCTCAACTACAACAGCTATTAACTGAAGCCCTGGAAAACTTAGAGTATTTTGATTTACTAGGATATAAAATCGCCTGGGTGACCATAAAAACAGATAATTTTGTACCAGGACTATCAAGTTTAGCTTCAGAGCTTGTAGAATTAACCCAAATAGATGCCTTACTACTGGCAAACGAATATACCCACAAAGAAGGCGACTTGCGTTTAACAATCATTGGTAGGTCGCAAATTCCCGGCGTAAATCTCAATCTCCTATTTCACATATTCGGCGGTGGTGGACATTCTCAAGCCGCATCCCTAAGTCTGCGCCAAGGAAATACACAAGAAATATTACAACAACTCCTAGAAGGCATCAAAACCTCAATTCCCCATCCTCCCACAGCCAGAGACTTGATGTCTTCCCCAGTCCGGACAATTAGACCGGAAACCACAATTTCCCAAGCACAAAGAATTTTATTACGTTATGGACATTCTGGTTTATCTGTAGTTGATACCCAAGGAAAACTCGTGGGAATTATCTCACGACGGGATATAGATATTGCCCTACACCACGGATTTAGTCATGCACCAGTCAAAGCCTACATGACAACTAAAGTTAAAAGCATCACACCAGACACCATCCTGCCAGAAATTCAAGCCCAAATGGTAACCTATGATATTGGACGCTTACCAGTATTAGAAAACGGGCAATTAGTGGGAATTGTCACCCGTACCAACGTACTGAGGGAATTACATCAAGCCGAAGCGGAAAATAAATTCCCCATCACCAATTCCTTCAAAACTAACTTGAATACAGAATTACAAAATCGCCTAGCGCCGCAGCTGTGGGAATTACTCACCGTAGCATCCCAAGCAGCGGAAAAACGCGGTTGGCATCTTTACTTAGTAGGTGGTGCGGTGCGAGACTTACTGTTAGCAGAATCAGCCGCAGCGACATTAATGATTACAGATATAGACCTTGTAGTTGATGGCTTTCACCAAGCAGCAGATGTTGGCGCTGGTGTAGAACTAGCCAAAGCACTACAGAAAATTTACTCAGGGGCGCGGCTAGAAATTCATGGTGCTTTTCAGACCGCGGCCTTATTGTGGCACAAAGACCCAGAACTAAACTCATTGTGGATGGACATCGCCACAGCTAGAACAGAATTTTATCCTTACCCAGCTGCAAATCCGGAAGTTGAAGCTAGTTCCATTCGTCAAGACTTGTATCGCCGTGACTTTACCATTAACGCCCTGGCTGTGCGGCTGACCTCCCCTCGTCCTGGGGAATTACTGGATTTCTGCGGTGGTTTGATAGATTTACAAGCCAAGCAAATTCGGGTATTACACCCCAACAGCTTTATTGAAGACCCTACGCGCATTTATCGCGGTGTACGGTTTGCTGTCCGCTTTGGATTTGAAATAGAAGCCCAAACAAAAGACTTTATCAAGTATGCCATTAACAGTGGGGTTTACGATCGCACAGCCCAAACCAACATCAAAACCCCAGCCCTACAGACTCGACTCAAAGCCGAGTTAAAATATATTCTCCAAGCCCCCTATGGTAAATCAGCCTTACAACTACTCAATGAATTAGGGGCGTTGCAATGTATCCATCCTACCCTGAAATTAGATAAATCACTTGTGCAGCAATTGCGATTGTTAGAAGCCTGTTTAAGACGATTTGACCCGCAAAACCACCTCATCCCCTGGGAGATGCGCCTAGAAGCCCTAATCGCCCATTTAGAACCACAATATCGAGTCAAGGTAGCCACAAATCTGCACCTACCAGAAGATGGTATTCAACGCTTGCAAAACTTAGCTACAGCCCAAACACAGGTGATGGAATTATTGCCAACTTGTCAGCGTCCCAGTCAAATAGTGCAGTTACTGCGACAGTATGATTTACCCATGCTGATTTTAACAGCTTTGCAAACAGACCGAACCCTCAGACGGCAGATATGGGGTTATTTGCAAGTTTTAGTGAACGTGCAGCCTCTACTCAATGGTAATGATTTAAAGAAATTAGGCTACAAACCTGGGCCGCAATATCGGCAAATATTAGATGATTTACTTGCTGCTACTGTGGATGGAGTGATTAAAGACACAGCCGATGCAGAAAATTTTTTAGCCCGGCACTATCCTGCTATATAAATCCTAGAACTGAGGAATGCTTATCCATGTCAGCTTTTTCATGCTCCTTCCCAATGCAGAGAACGCAATTGTCGATATTCGTAAACTTCGCGACTATTGCCTCAATCCAGAACATAACGATGGCAAGCACAAAGCGCGACTGTTTTTATCGTGCCTTGGGATGACTGCTGATAACGCTGAAGAATTACGCCAAATTTTGCTTGAAGTGATTCAAACTCAAGAAGTGCGACTCGGCAGACAAGATGAGTTTGGGCAACGCTATACACTAGATTTTACAATTGAATGGCAAAATAGAAGTGCGACCCTTCGGAGTGGCTGGATCATTGAGCATGGTTCGGAAATTCCGAGGTTAACAACCTGCTACCCACTGTAGTGCTTGGAGGTGATCAGAGATGCCAAAAAATACAGCCAAATTGCTAGATGTTATAGCTTTGACCGTTGACCTTCCTGAATATAATTTATGGCGCGGGCAAGTTGGGACAGTGGTTGAACTGTTAGCTGATGGTACAGCATTTGAGGTCGAATTTAGCGATCGCGCTGGACGCACTTATGAATCTGTCGGGTTGCGTTCGGAGCAAATTATGGTGTTGCATTTCGAGCCAGCATCACCTGACCAACAAACGAGACGCAAGCCCCTGGCTTCAGACATGGGGATAAGTCGATAGCGACTTTAGTCGCATTAAAGCGATTGAGTGGCTTTAGCCACATTCAATATTACATAAATTACTTCATGTGAACTTTATAAAAGCT
>NZ_JANQDG010000135.1:0-38400 GCF_029891665.1 Anabaenopsis sp. FSS-46
CCGTACAAGCGACAAGAAAAACAATGAATGATTGCCATTAAGTCCTCGACTAATTCCTGTTGCGGAGATAGTGATTCTTGATTGGCTACAATAATTTCACATCCTAGCAGGAAGTTTCCCAACTGAATCCCATCGTTGTAATGTCTTGACTGACACCCCAATTTTCTTTGCAAACTCATGAGGTTTAAACATAAATGCACTTATAGGTTTGTAAATAAGTGTATAGGTTTGTCTATTTAATTATCAACTAGGCTACTACTCTGTTAGTTGCAATGCAATTGAGGGCGGAGAAACGCAGCCACTACGGGTTTTACTAATTAGCTACCTTGTGCCTTGCTAACTTCAAAGCCGATAAAAATAGTATCACACCCAAGATTACGTATAACGCAGAGCTTGTTACATACCTCAAAAGGTTACTGCCGATGAAAGCTCCTAGTATTGAACCAGAGGCCATTGAAATCATAAACTTTTGCTCTGATTGAACTTCTTTGATTCGTTGCTGAAGTCTATATTTGAATAGACCCATGATGATCGTCGGAATGCTGATTGCTAGGCTCAAACTTCCTGCTAATTTAATATCAATGGCAAACACCAAAATAATCGTAGGAATAATCAACTCACCACCTGCAACACCAAGCATACTGCTAAATATTCCAATCACAATTCCTGCCACAAAACCAATGCCAATTCTTACTAAATCGGGTAATTGCCAACTCTGAACACTGAAAATTAGATCGTGACCGATCAATACGAAGCTGAGGAAAAATAGAAAAACGACAACAACCCGATTTAACGTGCGTTCGTTAATTCTAGTTGCATAATTAACCCCAACATAAGAGCCAATCAAAGAAACTGCAAGAATATTAATAATTACCGTCAGGTTTGCTAAAACATTCTCAAAACCAATAATCCCACTACGAAAAATGAATGAAAAAAACACACTAACAAGGCTCACAATGAGATTGATAATAATTGCATGTAGAGTTCGATAGTTAAAAATACTAACTAAAACTGGTAAGCGAAACTCTGCACCACCTAAACCGATTAATCCACCGAGAATTGCCACTAATACTCCCCAACCAAATGCCCAAATATTCCGCATAAACTTTAGTCCTCCTTTTTTACGGACAAAATTCACTGAAATACTATGTTTCCAGCTTGTATCTCATCCCCAGTAAAATATCACTGGGGATTTTTTCTACTCCTCCATTAAAAAAAGTTTCCCCATATCTAAACGCACATACCATGGGAAAGGTTTATATTTTAAATTAGCCCATTTCTCCTTAAACACTTCCGCTTGCAAGTGATAATCATCACCGTTACTGAGTGAATTGTGCAGTCGTAAATATAACGTTACCCTGTGGGGTGTTTCCCTAGTCTTGATTAACCAACACGGGAAAGTATTCTCACTATGAGGGTGATCTGTAAAGTCTAGATGATGGGCGCGAATACCTATATAAGCGGGAGATTGCGGCCAAGGTTCCCTGACTTTGAGAGTACATTCCCAATCTAAAGCTTTAACTTGACTGTCCGATACTACCTTGACTGGGGAAAAGTTTTTACAACCTGTTAACTGGGCTGTGGTGTAAGTATTGGGATGGGCGAAAATATTTTGTTTATCATCGTTAGCAATAATTTGACCTTGAGACATGACTAACAACTGTTGACATACCTCATAGGCTTCTTCTAGATTATGGGTCACAAAGAGGGTCACCCCTGAATAAGCGCTCAGGGTTTCAATTAATTGTTCTTGTAATTGGTGGCGCAGATAGGTATCCAGGGCTGAAAATGGTTCATCTAATAATAATGCTTCTGGTTTAATTGCTAAAGCTCTAGCTAAAGCTACCCGTTGTTGCTGTCCCCCGGAAAGTTGATGGGGGTAGCGGTTCTCTAATCCCTGTAACTGGACAGCTAGTAATTGCGCTTGTACCTGTTGTTTAATCTGTGACTTTGATAACCCTTGAGGTAAACCAAAGGCAATATTTTGCATGACAGTCATGTGAGGGAATAAAGCGTAATTCTGCATTAAGAAACCAATGCGGCGATCGCGTGGAGGTAAATTAACTCCCTGACGAGAATCAAATAACACCCGCCCATTTAAAATAATCACTCCTTTTGTAGGTGTTTCTATACCAGCAATACAGCGCAAAATCATACTTTTGCCAGCGCCTGAACCTCCCAAAAACCCCAAGGTATTACTATCGCCACTAAAACACACTTGCAGGTGAAAGCCGGGAAGTTTTTTGTCGATATCTACGAATAATCCTGATTTAGTGTTAGAAGCAGTTTGACATTTCTGGTATTCCTGATTTCTCAGTCCTATGGGAAATGGCGAACTTGGCTGTTTATTCTTCCCCCGGTTTTCTTGCCACAAGTTAACTGCAATAATGCCGGATAGGGAAATACTCATGATGGCGATCGACCAAAACCAAGCCTCATTCATCGCCCCAGCTTCCACAGCAAAATAAATTGCCATAGGGATATTTTGAGTTTGTCCGGGAATATTACCCGCTAACATCAGGGTAGCGCCAAACTCACCCAAAGCCCGCGCAAAAGCTAAACTGGTGGCCGCCACAATTCCGGGAAATGCGAGGGGTAAACTGATGCGCCAAAAGATGGTTGATTCAGAAGCTCCCAGGGTTCTGGCTACTCTTAGAAGATTGCCATCAATTTGTTCAAAGGCTCCTAAAGCTGTTTTATACATGATGGGAAATGATACCACAGTGGCAGCAATGGCTGCACCATACCAAGTAAAAACAATGCTGAAATTCAAGGGCTGCATCAGTTTACCTGCGGGGCCATTTCTGCCAAAAAATAGTAGTAATAAAAAGCCTACGACTGTAGGTGGTAAAATCAAAGGTGCGACAAAGATTCCTTCAATGAATGACTTGGCTTTACCCTTGTATCCTAACATCCAGTAAGCGGACAAAATCCCCAGGAAAAAGGTAATAAATGTGGCCAGTAGTGAGGTCTTTAGTGATATCCACAGGGGTGATAAATCCATATTAATTAGTAATTTGTGTATATTTACAGAAATTTATACAAATATTGTGGTGTGGTCATCTTAACCAGCACCACCGCCCCTCATCTATGCTCCTTCAGCATTCTTGAAAAAAGGACAGAAAACCAAGATATGCTATTAACTCACAATAAACCCGTATTTGCTGAGTATAGCTTTTGCTTGGTTACTTGATAAAAAATTGAGAAATTCTTTGCCCGCAGGGATATTTTTACTGGTTTTAATTACCGCCATGGGATAAACAATTGCAGAGTGGTATTTTTGATCAGCAGCCACTACAACTTTGACTTTGCTGGAAATTTTGGCATCTGTGGCGTATACTAAACCAGCATCAGCATCGCCACTTTCTACCGCTGCTAAAACTTGACGCACATTATTAGCTAAAACTAATTTAGGCTTCACTTGCTCAAAAATACCTAGTTTTTTGAATACCTGGTCTGCGTATTCTCCTGCGGGGACACTTCTGGGTTCTCCCACAGCGATTCTCCTAACTCGAGTCTGTGTTAAGTTGAAAAAGCTATTAATGCCGGTGCTATTCTTGGGGACAATCAAGACTAAGCGGTTATTTGCCAAGTTGGTACGAGTACCGGGTAGTAAAAGTCCTTTTTGTTCTAGTGCATCTACTTGTTTTCTAGCAGCAGAAATAAAGATATCTACTGGAGCGCCTTGTTCAATTTGTCGTTGTAGTGCGCCAGAAGCCCCAAAGTTATATGTGATATTGACGTTTGGTTTACTTTGTTGATAAATGTCCTGTATTTCTGTGAGTACATCTCTGGTACTAGCGGCCGCAGATACTAGTAAGTTGATGTTTGACTGTGCTGGTGAGGGTGTGAAAGTAATTAAAGGTAAGGTAATAGCTAGGATACAGCTAGTAACTGCTAGAGCAATCCAAGCCAGAATCTGTTTTTTATTCATATTTTTATTTTTGGTGTGTAACTATAGCACTACGCATACACGTTAGGACATCATAATTGTGGTTTTAAGGGAACAGGGAACAGGGAACACACCGAACAGGGAAATGTCCTAACACTTGTGGTTACTGCTATAAAATTTCCAGGCGGCTATAAAGCTGCTGGTTCATATTTACACATTAACTGAATTTAAATTCTGTAGCAAGTATAACTGACATTGTGCCAATATTTCTGCTTTTATCTGGCATTTAAGATATAAAACCCACTTTAAAGGCAGTAATAACAGTACTTTTGGTAATTATTACCCTCTAAACCAGAAAATTAAACAAGAGAAAATAGATTTTTAGTGATTTTATATTTTAGTCATCATCGCCACTGACATATATAAAAATAAGGATTTATCAGACTTAAATTATTAGCTAAAAAAGACAATAATCACGATTATAAGTCTATTTAAAACTGGTTTTGTCCTTGACTTTCTTGATTTGGGTGAATAAAAATAGCAGTAACAGTTAAGCGAACTGAGTTTAATTGTTAAACAGTCAACCACAAATCAAAGATTACTTGAGGAGCAATAAAATGGCTAACATTATTCTTTCTGAACTCAACAATGCTGGTGTGGAATTATTTCAAGATTCTGAAAGTTTTCTCAATGAACTTAAAGATGTAGATGCTATTTCCGGCGGTAGCGAGAGCGGTTACGGTATCAATACATATGTCAGCGATATGTCTACATTAACTAAGTTAGCTGAAGCCTTTGTAACCACCTATGCTATTGGTCATGTGACCGTACTAGCTAAGTCATTTAGTTACGCTTACTAATGACTTGAATCGCTGCATTTAATTAGGATCTCAGTTTACTAGATAGCTGTTCAGGGATACATCTATTAATTATTATCCCTGACGGCTAATTCCGGAAAAAACTATCGCTACAAATACTTGAGGAGCAATAAAATGGCTAACATTATTCTTTCTGAACTCAACAATGCTGGTGTGGAATTATTTCAAGATTCTGAAAGTTTTCTCAATGAACTTAAAGATGTAGATGCTATTTCCGGTGGTGAAACCAGTGGTGCCACTTATTATGGTGGATACGTTAGCGATATTTCTACATTGACTAAGTTAGCTGAAGCTTTTGTAACCACCTATGCTATTGGTCATGTGACCGTACTAGCTAAGTCATTTAGTTGGGGTTACTAATTTAATTAGGATCTCAGTTTACTAGATAGCTGTTCAGGGATACATCTATTAATTATTATCCCTGACAGCTATAGCATTTCCCAGCGGGGAATCAATTAGTGTCTACTTGATTAGACACCATCAGTGAGGAACTTTTCCAGGTTGGGGACATCTACCCAACTTGATGTTGTGTGAGATTTATGAGATAAATCCATTAACAGTTGAGAATAAACCCCTTCTCGCAAGGATGGGACTATTAGCTGTTGGCGTTCAATTCCTTGTACCCATTGGTCTACTACACGGGTAAATGCACAAATACGCCCGTCTGGGTGATGTTGGGGAAAAACTAACCGGTTGGGTATTTCAATTTCTTGGAGAGGTTGACCAGGTTGGCAACCCCACACGCGAAATCCATGTATATAATCTTTTTGATTTTCACTACCTAAAACTAGGGTACCGCGATCGCCATACACTTCTATCCAATGTGTGCGAGATGCGTAAACTACAGCACTGATAGCAAGTTGACAAGGTGTACCATCAGCTAATTCTAAAGATAGCAGACAGTTGTCATCTGTATTGACTGGTTTTAATTCTCCAATACTGGGGTCAACCCGTGCGGGAATGGCGGTAGTCAGGTAGGCGTTTAATCTGCTGACTGGTCCAAAGAGCCAGGAGATATAATCAAAGGCGTGGGACCCTAAAGAACCTAATGCACCGCCTCCCTGTTCTTGACAGGAATACCAGTTCCATGGGCGTTCGGTATCCGCGCGGGAAGAACCTAACCAATCAATTTTAATTAAGCGCTTGTTACCTACATAGTTTTTAGCTAATAATTCGGCGAATAATTGCCATGCTGGAACAAAGCGAAATTCAAAATCTACTATAGCAGTTACGCCTTGGGCTTGGGCTAATTGATATAATTCTTTAGCTTCTAAGACATTTAAAGTTGTGGGTTTTTCTAATAATAAATGTTTCCCAGCTTGCAGGACTGCTTTAGCCATTTCATAGTGGAGAAATGGGGGTGTTGCTATACTCACCGCTTGCACTGCTGGTAATGCCAAAATATCGGTAATATTGTCGCAGGCGTGGGGGATATTATGAGTGTGGGCGATGGTTTGGGCTTGATGAATATCTCGATGATAAACGGCGACTATTTCGGTGCGATGATGGGCTGTAAATCCTGGAATGTGGACTTTTTGACCAAATCCAGTACCGATAACTGCCACGCCGATTTTATTTTGATTGATGGGGATTTGAGAAGGCATAAAGTCAGGATGGGGTTTTACCGTTAAAATTTTAATATTTCTCGGTCATAGTTATCGGGATGGGGTTCTGTTTCCCAGACTATACCTTCTCCTGGTTCTAATGCAACCTCTATATAAAGTTGTTCCACCGCAGTGGTGGCTATATCTTCATTATTGGGAAATGGTTGTAAGTCTTCGGTGAGCAGTCTGAGTTTAAAACCCCCAGGAATGCCTGCGCCTATGATAGTATGACGTAACTCAAACCGCCAATGTGTGATGTGGGGTTGACCTTGGGGTGTAATCACCAGTTCATATAATTGACCCGCGATCGCTAGTTGGCGCGATAAAGTCACTCTTGGTTGATTTTCCGTGATATTTCGCGCCCCAGCCCTATTGGGTTGCAGATTGATCTTTTCCCACCCCACTACCATTTCCGACACACCGCTGTTTAACCATTGTGTGACTGAGCGTTGTTCTGGTAGTCCCAAACGTTGTTCATATAATCGTTGTCGCCAACCTCCATGGCCAATTAATCCCCCCCACAATGGAAAAGGCACTGTTAAACCGGGGTTAATTATGGCTGGATTTCCCAGGCGGGTAATTAAATTTTCCGCTTGTGCTTGTGGTATAGTTGGTAAGTCTATGATGGCAGTTCGTGTAATTTCATCACTGCAAAATTCTCGCGCTACCCCTAATACACTCATATCGGTAATGATATAATCTTGCTCTAGAGCATAGGTGCGATCGCTTGGCTGATAATTACCTTTGGTTTTGAGTTGTTGATGGGTACAATAGCCCCAAACCCTAACATAGCCATCATCTGGTTCTACTTGCACTCCTAAGTAATAATCCCCCGCCCAGGTAGGAATATCTACCCATTCCTGGGGTACACGCAATTCACTACAATCAATATTTTCACTGGGAACCAAAATAAATCTCACTGCGTCTACTGTGATAGCAGTACCATTGACTAGCTCCGAAAAACTAGGTAAAGCGGTGGTATTAGGCCAAACTTGGGCTTGGGGTGTGAAGTCTGACTGTAACCAAGGTAAGACAGCACCCAAACACAGTTGATTGATATAGGCTTGATAATTGTTCGGAGAGTGAATTGCAGATTGTATAGTCTCTGGAATTGCTAAAATTATGTCTGTAAAAACACAATTTAAGATGGGGGTATTAATATTCATGGGGTTTTATCTCGATAATTTGGCGGCTTTTCCTCTACGCATTAAGTAGAAATGCTGTAGTATTTTTGCAACCATTCCTCAATCACAGGACTCATGCTAGTTAGTAGGTCTGTGTTGACGGAAATATGCAAAGTATTCCGACTCCAATTAACGACAGTTCGCAGTAATATTGTTTTAGCTGTTGTCAATCGCCGGGACACTGTATATTGCTTGATGTCTAACTGTTTGGCAATGACATTTTGATTTTGCTGTTGACTATAGTATAGTTGTAAAATCTTTTGCAATTGCGGTTCAAGTTGGGTGATGGTATCCCCTAAAAGTCGGTTAATCTGCATTTGCACACCCGCGCGGGTTTGGGCTTCTTCAGCGGCGATAATTCCATCGATTAAAGATGCTGGTTCGGTTCCTGGTAGATCTACCCCTGGTAGATAATCAAGGGAATCCTTCCGGGGGTAAAGATATTTTCTCACGGCTGTTGCCGCAGTTAGGAGCCAATTTTCTAAGGTTTGGGGGTTGACTTTAGAGCGAGTTTGTGTATTATACATCTGGGCGATCGCTTGCCAAATTTGCTCATCTGGTGGAGCTAGTTGGCGACAATTACCAGGTTGGGGGATATACAAAGTTTTAAAACATTGCCAAGCCACGATATAAGTGTTAATCGTATCTGCGGACAACCCAGCATTTTTGAGAGCGTCATGGAATCGCCTTTGTGATGTTTTCCTTAACAGACCCCAGTCTGTACAAATATCCACTTCCCCAACTTGGCGACAATATTCCCGGATAGCATTCCCAAACACAATACTGGCATAACTTTTCAAACTACTGCTGTAATTAGGATTAAAACCTTGGAGAACTTTATTAACTTGGGCGATCGCTATTTGAAAACAATCTGATATTTTGTATTGGGTACTCAGGAAGTTAGCGACTGTTTTTTGAGAACTCCAATAGCAAGCTTCTTGTAAATATGCTGTCAGATGTTGCTGGGCTAAAAATTTAGTTTCTGCAACTTCCCAAGACTTATACCAATATATAACCCAAAAGTTTTCAGTTGTATTTTTTGTGGTTTGTTGCAGACAACGTTGAATGCTGCGACGCAATCTTGATTCTGTCGCCCAATGACTGAATCTGTCTCCCTGAAACTGTAAGAAGGTGGAAAAAATTTCTATGATAGTAGGCCGGGGTTGCATAAAAAATGAGAAACTGACCTAAAGGAAAAATGCCAGGTAAAACAATACCAGCACTTTACTACACAAAAGATAATCACAATATCTAAAAAAATGCGGTTGATGTTGATTCACTAAAGAATATTATCTAAAAGTTGGGATAACAAATAATATTCGGAAATTTCAATAGATCAAGATTAATAGTTTTAGCCGTTACTAATAATCATTACAGGACTGTTTGTGATCACAAATAATTGCCTGGGTCTGGGCGAATATGATGCTGTGCTAGGTGGTAGCCAGGAAAACTGAAAATAAACCTCTATTTTATACTCTTTAACTCACGAACTACACTGGTGGTCAAACTTAGGCAATACAGATTAGCCGGTTTAGTGTACAATTTATAAGGAATTGACCGAAAATAAAAGATGAGATGGTTTCGGCTCCAAAATAAATACTAAAATCGCAAAATCTAGAAATTGTTATGTTGATAAGTGCCGTTGTTGCATATTTGCATTACTTGGGGTTGATGTTGTCTTTTGGAGCGCTAGTTTTAGAGATATTCATCTTAAACTCTCAAAAGGAGTTGAGCTTAAATGAGGCTTGGAAAATTGTCATTGCTGATACTGTGTATGGTATATCAGCGGTAATGATTTTGGCTACAGGTGTATTACGTGTTCTTTACTATGGTAAAGGCTCGGAGTACTATTTAAATAATCCTGTTTTTTATACGAAAGTAGCTATCTTTCTGTTGGTAGGTGGTTTGTCTTTGTATCCGACAGTTTCTTTTATTAGTTGGGTTCCTGCTCTCCAAAAGGGGACAGCCCCCAAGGTAGAATCAACTCAAGTAAATCGTCTGATCTGGTTAATTAGAACTGAAATTGTTGGTTTTGCACTGATTCCCCTGTTGGCTGCACTCATGGCCAGGGGAATAGGTTACCCAGTGAGTTGAGTAATTATAAGGTCGCTAGCAAATCATGCAAGCGATCGCGACCATCCCGAAACACAGGCCAACCGTCCCCCACCAATACAGCTTCTACGTGGGGTAGTGCTGCTAGGCGTTGCACAGAAGCCACAGCCGCTTGACGGTTGAGCAACTTCTCATCAGGTAAGATGGTTAAACTACCAGCCTTGCGAGCGCGTACAAGGTCTCCGGTAATCAAAGTTGTTTCCTCTAGTAACAAGGCCAACTCCCCCGGTGTCTTAGAACCGTGAAGTTCTAACACCTTTAATCCGGGGACAACTTCATCACCATCACCTAACCAGCGATTGCAACGTATGGGAAAATTATCCTTTTCCTTCACAGGTCCGGCGATTTTAGCATAAGTTTGGTCAGCGATTTCCTTAGCAGACCTGATATGCTCAGAATTAGTCAACACAATCCAAAGCACACCACCGAGGGATTGCAAATGATTCCAATCATGATTTGATAAAGCTACTGGGTCAATGAGGATATTTCCCTGTGGACGTACCCAAGCAACCCCATGGAAATCAATATTTCTTGTGGGATTGAAAGTAGACCAGCCATATAGATCGGGACGGTGTAGAGATTTCATAAAAATTCTGGTTTAGTACCTTCAATAGCTCTGGATTTATAGTTCAATTTCCATAATGTATCAATAATCCCATTTTTAATTCAATGCTTATAGCCATTTTTTGGCAATTAGCCCCGGGTTGAGCAGCTTAACCACTCAATTACTGGCAAAGTATTTTAGAGGATGTTTGTCAAGTTTTGACCCCACCCCCTTCCTTACAAGGGTAGGTTTTTAATATGATCTGTGAAGGCAAGACCACCGAAGACAAGGAAGGAAAGTGGACAAGGAAGATTTTATCCGGACAATGGTCTTTTAAGGGGCTATTTTTCTTACTAAGAATACAGACTTTGTACTGTTTTTCTCCCTTGTCACCTAGTCCACCTTGTCCACCTTGTCTTGTCCTTTTAAGGGGAGGGGACTGGATTTGATTGTTTCGGTTCCCCATTCCCTGTTTGGTGTGTTCGGTGTGTTCGGTGTGTTCCCTGAAACTAAACAACTTTGTACCTCACGAGCATGGTAAATGCTATATCAATCAAATTTACGAAAAAAATGCCATTGACCCTAAAAAAAATCTGATTACTGTTATAAGTAGTGCCTAGGTCAGAAATTCAGGAGGTATTTACAATGATCATGATGATGACTGAAACCATGACTACTCAAATGCAAAACTGCATCAACGCCTGCATGGAATGTCACAAAATCTGCCTGGAAACCATGACTCACTGTATGAGCAAAGATGGTAAGCAAATCAACAAGGGCATTATGAGTATGGTGCGTGACTGCTCAGAAATGTGTATGATGTGCATGAACATGATGATGGGCGGTTCGGAATTCATGGGGCGCACTTGTATGCTTTGCGCCGAAATGTGCGATCGCCTTGCTACGGCTTGTGAACAGAGCCAAGATCAAAAGATGATGCAATGTGCAGCCTCGTGCCGTCGTTGTGCTGAAGCCTGCAGATCCATGAAAATGATGCCCGCCTAAGTATAGCACTTAGATATAATTTAGTCCTTTTGACCTAATTTATTGAAAAAACGAGAGATGTAGACACCGTTTACATCTCTCGTTCGTCAATCCGACTAAAAAAAATCTAGACAGCAGAGAAGTAAACTTTAGACTTCACAGGGTCAGGATTCATAGTTTTATCACCAGGTTGCCAACCAGCGGGGCAAACTTCATCAGGGTGAGACTGAACATACTGGAGTGCTTTTAATGTCCGCAGGGTTTCATCAACACTGCGACCAAAAGCCAAGTTATTAATGGTAGAGTGCTGGAGTACACCATCTTTATCGATGATAAACAGACCACGCAAAGCAATACCTGCCGCTGGGTCAAGGACGTTGTAAGCGGCGCTAATTTCTTTCTTAATGTCGGAAACTAGGGGATAATTGAGGTCACCCACACCACCAGCCTTGCGGTCAGTTTGAATCCAGGCTAGGTGAGAGAACTCGCTATCCACGGACACACCGAGGACTTCAGTGTTAATTTGCTTAAATTCTTCGTAGCGATCGCTGAAGGCTGTGATTTCAGTGGGGCAAACAAAGGTAAAGTCTAGGGGGTAGAAAAACAGAACGACATACTTACCACGATAGTCGGAAAGTTTAATTGTCTTAAATTCTTGATCTACCACAGCAGTTGCTGTAAATTCAGGAGCCTGTTGACCAACACGGAGGCATCCTTCTGTTGCGTAAGTGAGGGACATGAAGCCAATTCTCCTTAGACTGATATATGTAAAAGAGCGTTGAAATTCGGGTCAGTTCACACTTACCCGTCTACAATTTAATTACAAACTGTTACGACTATATCATAGTCATAACGATTTTGAGTAAAAAATGCCTGATTTAGACACAAGAGAATGGTTACTAACTAATGGCTTGGGGAGTTTTGCTAGTGGGACAATTTCCGATGTTCGCACCCGCACCTATCATGGTTGGCTATTTGCCGCCACTAATCCCCCCTGCGGGCGTACCCTGTTGTTTTCCCACCTGGAAGCCAGTTTAGAAGTTTCAGGAAAGGTGATTTCACTAGGGACAAACTGCTGGGGTAATGATGAAATTGCCCCCCAGGGTTACAAGTTGCTGCACTATTTTGATATTAACCCAGTTCCCCAATGGATTTGGAGAAAAGACAATTGGCAACTCAGTAGAGAGTTAATTATGCCCCATGTTTTAGGGGATTTTTGTAAAAATCAGTTGTTAGTTAAGTATGTTTATCAGGGACACAGTACAGTAAATTTACGGTTACGGCTGCTGATAGGCGATCGGGATTTTCACCACCAACAAAAAGGTGATCCTGGCTTAGAGTTTTCACAATTACTGGGTAAAAATCAAGTTTGTCTCCAAGCCATATTTCCGGGGGGATTCGGTACACCATGGTATTTGCGCTGGAGTCGGGGGGAATATCAGGCTAATGCGGTTTGGTATTGGAATTATTTATTACCAGAAGAGAAAAAACGAGGATTAGGCGATCGCGAAGACCTCTACAGCCCTGGCTACTTAACAGTTAAACTAGAACCGGGAGATGCCATTGTTCTAGAAGCACAGATGGGTTTTCCTGACCCACAGCTAGGTCTACTCACCCCAGAAATTTTTACCGCTGCGGTGGAAGCAGAACAAAAAAGACTATCCCAAATTTTTGGCTGGGTAACCCATAAATCCTCCTCATCCCCGATTTGGCAAAAATTATTAAAAGCCAGCGATCAATTTATTGTTCATCGAGCTTCCATTGCTGGACCCACGGTGATTGCTGGTTACCACTGGTTTAATGACTGGGGACGTGACACCTTGATTGCTATACCTGGTTTAGCTTTAGTCACCGGGCGCTTTGAACTAGCTAAAGGACTATTACAAACCTTTGGGCGTTACTGTCGTCACGGTCTGATACCTAATGTTTTTCCTGATGTTGATGGTGAACCCTCTTATAACAGTATTGATGCGGCTTTATGGTGGATTGAAACTTTAGGGCTATATTTAGAAGCTACCGAAGATTGGGAGTTTTTGGCGGCTCAGTTTCCCATTGTGCAACAAATTCACAAAGCTTTTATGGGTGGGACTCATTATAATATCCAAGTTGATGCTACTGATGGCTTAGTGAGTTGGGATGTCCCCGGTATGGCTCTTACCTGGATGGATGTGGTAATTGACGGAGAAGCTATCACCCCCCGCAATGGTAAAGCAGTAGAAATCAATGCTCTGTGGTATTCCGCTTTATGTTGGATGAGTAAATGGGCGCAACGCTTAGGGGAAATGCAGTTAGGGGATTGCACCCGCTTGGTAAAGCAAGCCCTGCGTTATAGTCAGCAAGCGGAACAAGTGAAAATTTCTCTACAAAAGTTTTGGAATCCATTAGGTTATTTATACGACACTATAGAATTAGATGACCGCCGTAATGCCCAGATTCGCCCTAATGCAGTGATAGCATTGTCCTTGCATCATTGCGGCTTTTCACTACAGCAGAGCCAGGCTGTAGTTGATTTAGCTACTGTGCGTTTACTTACTCCCTATGGGTTGCGGAGTCTGGATACATCTGACGCTGCTTATATCAGTAAATATATTGGAGATTCCCTACAGCGCGATCGCTCCTACCACCAGGGTACTGTTTGGGCTTGGTTGATTGGTCCGTTTACTCGGGCTTGGGAGCGTTCTTACCCCCAAGTACCTTTACCTTTTGATTGGCAACCATTACTAGATCATTTCGTTTGTGATGGTTGTATACAATCGATTTCAGAAATTTTTGATGGGGATTTTCCCCATACTCCTAAAGGTGCGATCGCTCAAGCTTGGTCAGTTGCGGAAGTCATTAGACATTTTCCACCAGGGTTGTATAATAGCACACGGTTGACGGTTGATGGGTGATGGGTGACGGGTGATGGGTCAGGGTGATGGGTCAGGGTTTAAGAGCTACGACCACCGGGAGCCAGGGGTTAGAAACCCCTGTCTAATAGCTAAAGTCGGATAAATCCGACTGGGTGTTGAATATAAGATTATAAATAGGGTTAACAATCATTGCCTAGAGTATTATATGTAACTCACAAGTCCACTTTTAGTGGACTTTAGCTATTAGACGCTTAATTTATTCCCCGGCTAATTGTTGATGGTCACACCTCTTCCCAGTCAACAGTCAACAGTCAACCGTCAACAGTCAACAGTCAACAGTCAACGGTTCGACTCCGCTCACCGACCACCGTCAACAGTCAACCGTCAACAGTCAACCGTCAACAGTCAACCGTCAACGGTTCGACTCCGCTCACCGACCACCGTCAACAAATCCAAACCTAACCCCGAATTACTGTAATATTTCTCCCTTGGGGACTTAGGGCTATTTCCGTGGTGGTGCGATCGCTGATGGGGGGTAAGTCGGGGCGACGGTCAAATATTACTAACCATCCTGTATCTAAATTTAATCCTGATAAATATTTATCTAACTGTATCAATCCTTGGGGTAAGGGGTCGGGTTTACCCTGTTTCCATACCTTTAATTCCATCCCTAAGACTACATCCCCATACCTTAAACATATATCCATCCTCCCGGAGCCTATGGCGTATTCCCGTTCTAGGCTACCACCACCATTAACAACCCGGTGTAAAAATGCCATTAATACTAAGTGGGGCGCAATTTCTGGGTAAGGGGTACTTTTAAATAATGGTTCCCCGTGTTGTCGCCAAAACTCTAAGAATAAGCCTAATAATTTTTCTGGGATTAATTCACCACTAGCACTCAACCATTCAGGTTAAATCACTCCTAGAGACATAATGGGGGTATAGGCTAAAACTTTAGGCAAAACCTCTCTATATATGGGGTTAGCAATTTCTAAACCTCTAATGGGATGATAGCGACACAATCCTAAATCTAGCACAAAACGAATATCATCATTAGGTACATCTGGTAATTCTTCCCCGGCTAACATGGGTTGAATAATTGCTTTTACCCTATCTTCCCGCAGTCGCTCGGCTAAACTATCTAAATGGGTGTCTTGCCTTTGAATTAGTATATCTTTAGCTTGATTGATTAAGTCTATAGTGATGGGGATATTTACATCTTCTGCTAGGTATTCTGTAACTTCCTTAGCTAAAGCATTGACTAACCAAGGTTGACCCTGGGTTAAATAGTAGGCGTGGTTAATGGCTTCGGGGGTAAAGATTTGCCCGGTGGCTTGGGTGTGTTGTGCGTATAGATTACTCACATCTTTGAAGGTGAAATTACTTAAGGATAGTAAGACGGCGGTGTACTGACCACTGGCTGTTAACTGCTGTGCAAGGGTCAACATGGCAGTAGTTTTACCGGTTTGTCTGGGTGCATGGATGACAAAGTAATTGCGCTGGGCAATCAGGCGTTTTAACTCTGGTAGGCGTTCGGTGGTGGGTAGGGTGTAGTGTATATCCGGTTGACAGGGGCCAGCAGTGTTAAACCATTTAGTCATAAAAGTTTAGGTATAGCTTGATTTGATTATAGATGACTGTTGACTGTTGACGGTGGTCGGTTGACGGGTCAGATCGCCTTGATTGCGAGGTGCGATCGCCTTTAGCAGCGCTTCGCAGATGATCTGATGAGGTTTAACCCCACCCCCAACCCCTCCCCTTACAAAGGGAGGGGGGTATATGGAATGGCGAACTGCTTGCAGCAGCGCTTCGCGATCGCATCCGGTCAAGATAACCAAATACATGATCTTCGAGTCACACAGATCCCCGACTTCTGGACAAGTTATATGAGATGATGCCAATTATCTAAGAAGTCGGGGATCTTACTCACCTAGGTGCGATCTGCTTGCAGCAGCACTGGGGCGATCGCACCGTGAAGATGATCTGATTAGGTCTGACCCCACCCCCAACCCCTCCCCTTACAAAGGGAGGGGGGTATATGGAATGGCGATCTGCTTGGTCAGTTGCGGATGTAATTAGACATTTTTCACAAGGCTGGTATAATAGCACTAGGTAGAATTTTAGTCAATATTTTTTGCTAAAAATCAGGTAATACACATGGCTTATAGTGATTTCACCTTGAGTAAGTTTAAAAAGGATTTTAATATTCATATTCATGAAGAAATGGATTTATTTATGAATGTTGAACCTATACAAATCAGTGAAAAGCTCAAATTTACTTTAGAAGAAACTACAGAATTAGCATTAGCAATTAATACGGAAAAAGCCAGATCAGAAATGATTATTACGCCGATTTTACTGGAGGTAAGACGTAGGTGTAATTACGAAATTAGTTTATTTTCGGGAACTGATTTTAATCTAGATTTAAAAAAAGGATTAAACGGTTATTGTGATTTTATCATCAGTCGTTCTCAGGAACAGTTAATAATTAATGCACCTGTAATAATCATTGTTGAAGCTAAGAATGAAAACATTAAAGCTGGTTTAGGACAATGTGCAGCGGCGATGTTTGCAGCACAGTTGTTTAATGAACAAGAAGGTAATGATATTAAAACTATTTATGGTGCGGTGACCACTGGGGATATTTGGAAGTTTTTAAAGTTGCAAGGGACAAATATATTTATTGATTTGAATAATTATTATATTAAAGAGTCAGATAAAATTTTAGGTATTTTGTGTTACGGAATTAATAATTGAATGGCGAAGCGCTGCTGCAAAAGCATATCGCGAAGCGCTGCTGCAAGCATATCGCATTGGCGCTGCTGCTCAGTGCAGCCGGGGAATAAATTCCCCGTCTAATAGCGAAAGTCCACTAAAAGTGGACTGTTAGGTTACAAAAAATACTCTAGGCAATGATTGTTAACCTGATTTATAATGTTATATTTAACACGTAGTCGGATTTATCCGACTTAAGCTATTAGACGGGGGTTTCTAACCCCCGGTTCCCGATTGTCTGGGCTGAAGGCTACTAACCAAACCCAATTTGAATGTTCGGTGAGGGTATATTCTAACTCCCATCATGTTAGTGATTTTTCTGCTTGATAAGCAATTACAGACTCAATTAACTTGCCATACTTAGAGTAGAGGAGATTATAAGCCGCATCCTTGACATCGGCTGATTCATCTGTGGTTAAAGCTTGGAGAAGTAAGTTAACCCCATCGTCCCCATAGTTCAGGGCTTGGGATATGGCATTTATCCTAACCTTGGGGTCAGTATCGTTATAGGAATCAATGGAAATTTCTACTATTAATTTTTCTTTGACAGTTGCTTCTGATACATCATCTGGGAAGTAATTATCTCTTTCTTGACTCAATTTATTGAGTAAATCATCTGGAGGAATGAGACTAAATTCAAATTTATCTTTATATTCATAATAGAAACAAGCCGCATGACCTGTACCATAAATCATTAAGGCTTTAGTGCCGACTTTTAGGAGTTTATTCTCAATGTAACCCAACTTTAACCAATCTATTCCTATATCTATTACTTTTTCTCCTGAGAAAATAAAGCCAAATATAAATAAAGCTTCTTGTTTTCTTTCAGGATCATCTATATTAAATCCATAAATCTCTGCGATTTGACAAATCATCTCTGCCCCTAATTTGGCTATTTCTGGCAGATCAATCCCCTCTGCTCCTAATCCCTCTAAAATATTATTAACCGTTGCTACCATATCTCCAATTAATTCTAATCCTGCTGCCTGTAAGGATTTATCAATAATTAGTTTGTGTGCTATTTCACGGGGAGTTTTATGTCGGACTCTTTTGGTTAATCTTTTGACAGATTTACTAGCTGCGGTGAAATTAATATCACAAATAGATTCAGCAATCCATTCTGTTAAATATTCCCAAGCATCATTATTTGCTGCATTTTTTAGCTGAGATAATTCAGGATTTTGATCTACTGTTATATGCAGATCGTTAATATTTTCTGCTGTAATCCTTCTTCTTTCTTCAGGTGACCGAACTGGTGGTTTTTCATCATCCTCTTCATCACCATCATTGTTATCAGACTTTAAACGCCTTTGCCAAATCTTGATGGTTTCATCCCAACTCCCAGAAGCTAAGATTTGACCATCCGGGCTAAAGGCTACTGAAGTAACAGGCTCTGAATGTCCGGTGAGGGTGGCGATTTTCTCTTGGGTGGCGACATCCCACAGTTTGATGGTGCAATCCCTACTCCCAGAAGCTAAAGTGCGACCATCTGGGCTGAAAGCTACTGAATCAACCCCATATGAATGTCCGCTGAGGGTGGCAATTTCTTCTTGGATTGCTACATCCCACAGTTGGATGGTGCTATCCGCACTCCCAGAGGCTAGGGTTTTACCATTCGGGCTGAATGCTACTGACAAAACCCCATCTGAATGTCCGGTGAGGGTGGCGATTTCCTCTTGGGTGGCGACATCCCACAGTTTGATGGTTGTATCCCCACTCCCAGAGGCTAAGATGCGACCATCCGGGCTGAATGCTACTGAAGGAACGTAAGATGAATGTCCGGTGAGGGTAGTGATTTCCCGCCGAGTACCTACATCCCACAGTCTGATGGTGTTATCCCAACTCCCAGAAGCTAAGGTGTGACCATCCGGGCTAAATGCTACTGAACCAACCATATCTGAATGTCCGGTGAGGGTGGCGATTTCCCGCCGGGTGCCTACATCCCACAGTTTGATGGTTTGATCCGCACTCCCAGAGGCTAAGGTACGACCATCCGGGCTGAATGCTACTGAAGTAACAGTACCTGAATGTCCGGTGAGGGTATATTCTAACTCCCATGATGTTAGTGATTTTTGTGCTTGATAAGCAGTTGCATACTCAATTGGTTGTGGCTCGTTCATGATAGTTTACCACTGGTAGTTAATTTATTCTTGGGGACATTATATAATCAGGTGTTACCCGATACTTGTTAGGTGTAAAGGTAATTAGGCGAAGTTCAAACTTGATTTGACTTTCTTCTACTGATGATAATTGTAGGACGGATACTAAAGCGTGTTCAGTCCTCACTTTCATGTATTGCAGTTAGAGTGAGTTTAAACGTCTAATAGTTCGTTGATAAAAATCAATACGTTGTTGATCGAGGTATAATTCCGCAGCTTGTTGGTAATCAGATCTGGCTTTGCTGATGTTTCCTATCTGACGGTAAACCTCTCCTCGACCGTAGTAAGCATGAGCAGTATTAGGACTAATCGCAATAACTTTGTTATAATCAGCCAGTGCTAAATCCCATTTTTCCTGGTTACGGTAAACACTAGCACGAAGGAAGTAAGCTTCAGCATAATTAGGATTAAGTCTAATACCTAAGTTCAAATCAGCCAAAGCTAAATCTAAATCCAAATTATCTTCTCGTAAAAAATAAACACCACCGCGAAGGAAGTAGGCTTCAGCATAATTAGGATTGAGTTTAATAGCTTGGGTGAAATTAAACAGAGCTAAGTCTAAATTTCTCTGTTTATAGTAATCCATACCGCGCCTGATGTAAGTTTCAGCTAAAGCGCGATTAGACGGACTTTGACTGTAAAGTATTGGGGGTCTTTGACTAACTACTTGGGAATTTTTGATAGTTAACGCCTGGTTTTGATTGGTTTGACCCCAAGTGGGAGTAGCACTGAGGGTGAATGTGAGTGTTGTTAGGGCTACAGCTTTAGTTAGTCCTATTAATTCCATGGGTTTTACCTTTGATGGTTAGTTAAATATTTAACGGTATGCGTACTTATAATAAGAAACAGCAAAAGTTTAAATAGATGAAATTTATAATACCACGCTCTGGACACAATAAAATAAATGACACATTGATTTTAGTCAATCTCAGTAATACTATTTAGGTAATTTTGTCATCTATCTAAAGATAGATTTTTGATAATATAAAAATTTTAGAGTAGTATTGACCCCTCACCTTACAAAGGCATGGGGGTATATGGCTTACAGCAGCGCTTCGTGTGGCGTTAGCTATACCGTCAACCGTCAACACCATGACCATTAACGCCCCCGCCAAATCTTGATGGTGTTATCCCCACTCCCATAGACTAAGGTTTTACCATCGGGGCTGAAGGCTACTGACAGAACCGGCTTTGAATGAAAAGTGATATAAACACGCTCTCGGATTGAGTCCTGCTGTTCCACCAGGGGGGCTAGTAGCCCTTGAATGATTTATTCTTTCACATATCTATCTTTAGATAGATGACAAAATTACCTAAATAGTATCACTGATACGACAAGACAAAAAAATACACTTTTCAACTAAAGGTAAGTTGATTGTGCTATTTTTAGATTGTGATTGAATCAATATTCAAAACCAGGGGAAAAATGGTTAATCTTGCCAAAATAGCCAATTTCCGGCTTTGAAGAATGATGATGTTGATAGTAAATATACCCGTGTGGTAAGGGTTTAGCAATGCTAAACCCCTACGAAAATATGTGCTTTTTAGCGTCACACATATTTAGAGTTTATTGTCAATAGGTAACTTCTGGTTAGTTGTAAAAGTAAGAAAACAATACTTGATGAACAAACATTTTATCTCTAAAAATCTTTCTTTTCTGCTTGTAGGGTTGTTAGGCACTGCGGCGATCGCCTCTAACAATTATCCCGTTAAAGCAAACACTCCTCCTGCCATTATTGCTCAAGCTAGTAGCCAACAAAAAATCAGAATCGCTGTCTTAGATTTTGACTATAGCGCCTTAAGTAACCCTCAATTGTTATTAGATATTTTTGGCGGTAGTGCTAAAGGTGTCAGTGAAGTATTGGTGAATCGTTTAGTAGATTCAGACAAATATCGAGTAATAGAAAGAAGTCGTCTGAATGCGGTATTAACAGAACAAAACTTAGGTGCTAGTGGCAGAGTTAATCCTAGCACGGCCGCAGAAATCGGTCGTTTATTAGGAGTTGAGGTAATTATTATTGGTTCGGTTACTCAATTTGACATTCAAAAAAAAGGATCGAGTTTTGGTTTATTTGGTGTTAACGTCGGTGGACAGACTACAGAGGCTCTTGTCTCTTTAAATGTTCGAGCAGTTAACACCACTACTGGTGAAATCATTATGGTTGCAGAAGGTAGCGGTGTTGGCACTCAAAAAGATGATCAGGTTTATGTTTTTGGAATGGGAGGTGGTACAACTACCAGTAATGAAGGTAAATTGTTATCCGTAGCCACTCAAAAAGCTGTAGAACAAGTTATTAGCGAGATAGACAAAAAAAATAACCAACTAGCAGCAGTTCCCAAAGTATTACCCCGTGTAAATGCAGTGGTTGCCGACATTAGTGCTGGTTCAGTTATTCTGAATAAAGGTTCAAGTGACGGCTATAGTGTAGGAATGAAGGTTTCTATCGAAAGAGTGGGTAAGGAAATAAAAGATCCACAAACAGGCAAAGTAATCCGCCGTTTAACCACTCCCGTTGGGGTTGTGGAATTGTATGATGTGGATACGTCTTCTAGTGTTGGTAAAATTGTTTCTGGTAATGGTTTTAAAGTAGGTGATCTGGCTTCTCCCACACAATAGGAAATAAAAATTAAGAGGTTTTTCATAACCAATTCCTCGCAAGGGGCAAAAAAGACAGTCGAACCTTGAGAATTGCGTTCCCATCTAGAGGCTAAGAGGTTGTTTGTCAAGTCCCTCATGGTGTATCTAATATTTTTATATCCCCCTAAATCCCCCTTGAGAAGGGGGACTTTGACTCTAGTCCCCCCCTTTTTAAGGGGGGTTAGGGGGGATAAAGAAGTGTCTAAAATCACCTTATAAAACTTATCAAACATCCTCTAAAGGTGCGATATCGCATTGGCGCTGCTGCAAGCATATCGCATTGGCGCTGCTGCAAAAGCATATCGCGAAGGGCTGCTGCAAGCATATCGCATTGGCGCTGCTGCTCAGTGCAGCCGGGGAATAAATTAAGCGTCTAATAGCGAAAGTGCAGCCGGGGAATAAATTAAGCGTCTAATAGCGAAAGTCCACTAAAAGTGGACTGGTAGGTTACATATAATACTCTAGGCAATGATTGTTAACCTGATTTATAATGTTATATTTAACACGTAGTCGGATTTATCCGACTTAAGCTATTAGACGGGGGTTTCTAACCCCCGGTTCCCGATTGTCGTAGCTCTTAACCCCTGACCCCTGACCCGTTAACGGTATGGCTAACGCCACGCTATCGCTATCGACTCCGCTCACCGACCACCGTCAACGGTATGGCTAACGCCACGCTATCGCTATCGACTCCGCTCACCGACCACCGTTAACAACCCTGACAAGATTATGGTCAGAAGTGGGGGATATGAGGATTCACCCCACGGCCAATATCCCCGACTTCTATAGAGATTTATGGTTACCTGACAAGATTATGGTCAGAAGTGGGGGATATGAGGATTAACGCCCCCGCCAAATCTTGATGGTACCATCCCCACTCCCAGATGCTAATGTGCGGCCATCGGGGCTGAAGGCTACTGAACGAACCCCATCTGAATGTTCCGTGAGGGTGGCGATTGACCGACGGGTGGCGACATCCCACAGTTTGATGGTGTTATCCTCACTCCCAGAAGCTAAAGTTTTACCATCGGGACTGAAGGCTACTGAATTAACCCTATTTGAATGTCCCGTGAGAGTGGTGATTGACCGACCTGTGGCTACATCCCACAGTTTGATGGTGTTATCCTCACTCCCAGAAGCTAAGGTTTTACCATCCGGACTAAATGCTACAGACCTAACCGCTTCAGAATGACCGGTGAGTGTAGCGATTGACCGACGTGTGGCTACATCCCACAGTTTGATGGTTCTATCCACACTCCCAGAAGCTAAGGTTTTACCATCCGGGCTGAAGGCTACAGAACTAACCGAATCTGAATGACCGGTGAGGGTGGCGATTTTCCTCCCGGTCGCGACATCCCACAGTTTGATGGTTCTATCCACACTCCCAGAAGAAGCTAAGGTTTTACCATCCGGGCTGAAGGCTACTGAAGTAACCACAAATGAATGTCCCGTGAGAGTGGCGATTTCTCGCCGGGTAGCTACATCCCACAGTTTGACGGTTCTATCCCAACTCCCAGAGGCTAAGGTGCGACCATCCGGGCTGAACACTGGGGTGAGACCATCCAGGCTGAACGCTAATAACAGGTACGGACCAGCAACCTCGGTCGGCTTTGGGGTGAGACCATCCAGTCTGAACACTGGTAAATATCCAGTGAGGGTGCTGGCTAGGGTAGGATAAGCCCAGGTAACTACAGTGGCGATGGTTTGTAAATTGGGTATCCTTTCCAGGGAAATACCCTGCTGATACATATCCACTAAATCTGCTTGACCATAAATACCAATCACAAATCCCCACTCATTGAGGATGGGACCACCTGTTAACCCCGGTCGGGCTTGACCTTCTAGTTGCAGGTTATACTCGCCTTCTTGGTCTGGTCTTTTTTTACCTGGATGTAAAAAATAAGGACGTTCATGAGGATTACTCTGACCGGGTATGGGATAACCTGCGGTGTATACCGTTGCCCCTGTGGGGACTGCGCTGGCATCTCCCACCAGGGCGGTGTCATAATTATTCTTGCTAGTAAATTGTAATAGACCTAAATCTAAGTTGCCTAAACGACCCCTAGGTACGGACTGGTGTTGTTGACCGTCGGGGGTGGTGAGTGTGACAGTCTGGTGTGGGGCTATCAGATGATGGGACGTGAGGACGGTATAGGTGTCACCCCTGCGATTAATGATGATTCCCGAACCCAGCGCTGTTTCCAGGCGCACGGTGATTTTTTGGGATCTGTCATTAACCAGCACATTCACCGGGGTAACAGTTTCTGCGGTGACTGTACTTTGTTGCCACAGTTTGATGGTGTTATCATAACTCCCTGCTAAGGTTTTACCATCGGGGCTGAAGGCTACTGAATTAACGTTATCTGAATGTCCCGTGAGTGTAGCGATTAACCTCCCGGTGGCGACATCCCACAGTTTGATGGTACTATCCCAACTCCCAGAAGCTAAGGTTCTACCATCGGGGCTGAAGGCTACTGAACTAACAGAACTTGAATGTCCCGTGAGAGTGGCAATTTCTCGACGGGTGGCTACATCCCAGAGTTTTATGGTACTATCCCAACTCCCAGAGGCTAAGGTGCGACCATTCGGGCTGAAGGCTACTGAAAAAACCCAAGATGAATGTCCCGTGAGGGTGGCGATTTCTCCCCCCGTGGCTACATCCCACAGTTTTATGGTTCTATCCCAACTCCCAGAAGCTAAGGTGCGACCATCCGGGCTGAAGGCTACAGACCAAACCGAACTTGAATGTCCCGTGAGAGTGGCAATTTCTCGACGGGTGGCTACATCCCAGAGTTTGATGGTGTTATCCAAACTAGCCAGGGTTTGACCATCCGGGCTGAATCCTACAGACCTAACCGCTTCAGAATGACCGGTGAGGGTGGCGATTTCCCTCCCGGTCGCGACATCCCACAGTTTGATAGTCTTGTCCCCACTCCCACTAGCCAGGGTTTGACCATCCGGGCTGAATCCTACAGACCTAACCGAATCTGAATGTCCGGTGAGGGTGGCGATTTCCCTCCCGGTCGCGACATCCCACAGTTTGATGGTTTTATCCCCACTCCCAGAAGCTAAGGTGCGACCATCTGGGCTGAATGCTACTGAGTAAACATAACTTGAATGCCCGGTGATGGTTTTAACTAGGCTCGAACTTGACCAGGTAATTACCCGCGCCCGTCGGGAGAGGTCAGGGATTTTCTCTATGGGGATACCTAGCACACCTTCTTTTATTGTGGAACCCAGTTCCGCTTTACCATAAATACCAATGACAAACCCCCGCTGGTCAAAAATTGGACCCCCACTGACTCCCGGTTGGGGTTTACCAGACATAATTAAGTCGTATCCCTCCCTTTCTCCCTGACTGCGGGATGTCAGTTGATCTTCTGTAAACCTATACTGTCTAGGATTAGGGTTGGCGGGAAACCCGGCATAATATAGGGGGGAACCATTGTTCACTGTCCGGGAATCTGCTACGGATGCCAGTCTATACTCTTTAGGGCTGGTAAAACTAATGATGGCTAAATCTAATCCTGGTAGGCGCTCAATTTGGTTAATGGTGTGGCTCTCCCTATCGCCAGTAATTACCCGATAGTCGCCTGACTTTGCTACAACATGAAAGGCAGTGAGGACGGTATACACATTACCTTGGCGATTAATTATTACCCCAGAACCCTTACCATCCAAGCCGGCAATGTTGACGGTGACTTGTCGGGCAATGTTGTTAATTTCTGCTGCTGTTAACCTTGATATTTGTACGGAGTTGAGAGCTAACACTGGTTGTAAATGCACTACCGCCGCTGTGGTAGCACCTAAAATTACTGCTAGTTCTGGGGTAAATCTCATGGGTAATCCATCACTTTTGGGTCACGGGGTAGGGGAAAAATCACTGATGGGGATAACCCAGCTTTGTGGACTAATAGCGGTTACTTCCTAGGGGTTAACAGAGGCGATTGGTAAATACATAGGGATTATTCCCAATGGGAGAAGTGGTAGGGTATCGATTACCCCAAACACCCCAGGAGTGATGGCGGCGCTGACTGTAACCAGTTGGTTGTTTTTTTCCACACTGTTGTGTACGCCTCTCAAGAGTTTTAGTTTACCAAATCCGGTCTGACTGAGGTTCAGGTTGTGGGGGATTATAATTGTAACTAGGAGTAGCAGGATTAGAAACAGACAAGTGAGCGTTAATAATATCTTCCATGCTCACCCTGACAACCCCATCAGTATTGTCCTTGATTTCTACCCTACCGGCATCATTACCACTAAGATAAACTTCCCTACCGGAGGCACTAGTACGGGTATTTAATAGCTCATCTAGTAACTTGTGGGGATGTTGGCCGTTGGTGACTGTCAGTAAAAGATTATGATTGTTACAGCCTCGTTCACCGGAACCTAAACCGCAGATGACAGGTTGATTATTTAACCTTCCCAGTGCCAGGTATTGGAGTTTACCTTGACGATTCAATGTGTTAAACCGTTGAGATACAGCCTGACAACGGTTTAGGGGTGTCCAGGTGTCGTTTACTCTACTGCTCGCAGTCCAGTTAATAATGGGTATATTTCCAGTACTGTGGCGTACCACGGTGGTGGGACGAGCGACATTACCCTGTTTATTCCACCTAGCACCACAGAAAAACTCCAGGGTTTGGGCGGCTGTGGGTTGGGTATTAATGACAGAGATACTAGATATACTCAAGGCTGCAGCTAGGGCTGTTAAGGGTGCTGTTAAGTATTTTTTCATCACAGGGATATTAAAGTTGTCAAAGGAAATTTTAGATAATATTCTTGAATATTTGGGCTATTGGTAGCAATATTAGCCAATTAAGGCTAATGTATCACTATTTCTCACCCATGTAAATAATTAACTGCTAATTTTTAACCTTGGGATTACGGACTAGTTGACGGTTGACGGTTGACTGTTGACTGTTGACGGTAGGGTATTCTAGGTAACTCACTAGTCCACTTGCAGTGGACTTTAACTTTGAGACGGGGGTTTCTAAGCCCCGGATCTCTGTGTAGCATTAAAGGGAATTTTTCAACCCAGAGCGATCTGCAAGCAGCAGCGCTTCGCGATCGCCCGGTGAAGATGATCAAATACATGATCTTTGAGTCACACAGATCCCCGACTTCTGGGGAAGTTATATGAGATGATGTCAATTATCTAAGAAGTCGGGGATCTTACTCACCTCCACAGATCCCCGACTTCTGGGGAAGTTATATGAGATGATGTCAATTATGTAAGAAGTCGGGGATCTTACTCAGATTTATTCGTTAGGCAAGAACTTTTGAGGTTATCGTTGGCAAGGGTTGACTGGGCATATGTCAAAAATTGGGTAGTTTAAACCAGTTTTACCGCTTGCCAACTTTTGTGGAGTGCCATTAGCTGACCTTCCTGGTTACAGGGTTGGCGAGTTGGCTTTTTAGCTTTTCTCATCAAGACAAGGGCGAACAGTTCTCTAAAATCTTTGCAGTGCTTAGTTTCAGGTATTTTTGCAGCTACAAGCCGTATAACATCATAATTGCTCTTTCATAACCAGCAGTATCACCTTGATTGTGGTATAATTGCGCTGCTCTTTGCAAATTTTCCCTGGCTTTGTTGATGTCTCCTAGGTCACGGTAAATATTACCGCGCATGATGTAAGCACCGGCATAATTAGGATCAATTGTAATAGCTTGGTTGAAATCAGCCAGAACTAAATCCCATTTCTCCTGGTCAGCGTAAAGATTACCGCGACCGGTGTAAGCTAGAGCATTATTAGGATCAAGTTCAATAGCTTTGTTATAATCAGCCAAAGCTAAATCCCAGTTCTGCTGGTTACGGTAAACACTACCGCGAAGGATGTAAGCAAGAGCATAATTAGGATCAATTGTAATAGCTTGGTTGAAATTAAACAGAGCTAAGTCTAAATTTCCCTGTCCATAGAAAACATTACTACCTTCACTGGTATAAGTTACAGCTAAAACGCGATTAGACAGACCTTGACTGTCAGGTGTTGGAGTATCTTTAAAGCTGTTTCCATTAGTCTGACTACAAGATGCGGTAGCACTGAGGGTGAATGTCAGTGTTGTTAGGGCTACAGTCCTAGTTAGTCCTATTAATTGCATGGGTTTTACCTTTGATGGTTAGTTCAATATTTAACGGTATGCGTACTTGTAAGAAGAAACAGCAAAAGTTTAAATAGATGAAATTTATAATACCACGCTCTGGACATAATAAAATAAATGACACATTTATTTTATTCACCCTCAGTAATACTATTTAGGTAATCTTGTCATCTATCCAAAGATAGATTTTTGAGAATATAAAAATTTTAGAGTAGTATTGACCCCTCACCTTACAAAGAGATAGGGGTATATGGCTTACAGCAGCGCTTCGCGATCGCATCCCGTCAAGATCATCAAATACATGATCTTCTAGTCAGATTTATCTGACTTTAGCTTTGAGACGGGGGTTTCTAACCCCCGGATTCCCATGTAGCATCAAAAGGTGAGGGGGGTATATAGAATGGCGATCGCCTTACAGCAGCGCGATCGCCCGGTGAAGATGATCAAATACATGATCTTTGAGTCACACAGATCCCCGACTTCTGGACAAGTTATATGAGATGATGTCAATTATGTAATAAGTCGGGGATCTTACGCTCCAATAATTATGATCAAAAGTCCATTGCGTTACCCTGGTGGGAAGTCAAAAGCTATTAAGGAAATAACAGCACACTTACCAGAAAGCTTTTCAGAATTTCGAGAACCTTTTGTGGGTGGTGGTTCTGTATTTATATACTTGAAACAAAAATATCCCTATCTGAAAATTTGGATTAATGATTTAAACCGCGAGTTATATCTGTTTTGGAAATATGCAAAATCCGATTTACGCCGTCTGTTGACAGAAATCCGTCACATTAAGCAGACATATACAGATGGTAAAATCCTTTTTGCAGAATTAACCACTATAGACAGCAATAACTTATGTGACTTTGACAGGGCAGTACGCTTTTTTGTTCTCAATAGAATTACATTTTCTGGTACTGTAGAATCTGGGGGATTTTCTGAGCAAGCTTTTGATAAACGCTTTACTGACTCTTCGATAGACCGCCTAGAGAAGTTAGGGGAGATTTTAACGGATGATGTGAAAATTACTAACTTGGATTATGGTGACTTATTGAAAGCAGAGGGTAAAAATGTATTTATATTTTTAGACCCGCCTTATTTTACTGCTACCAAATCCAGGTTATATGGTAAAGATGGTGATTTGCACACCTGTTTTAATCATCAAAGGTTTGGGGAATTGGTCAGAGGATGCGCTCACCCTTGGTTAATCACTTACGATGATTCCCCTCAAATCAGAGAAAACTTTCCAGACTCTTACCTGTTTGAGTGGGAATTACAATATGGTATGAACAATTACAAGCAGGGTAGGGCAGCCAAGGGTAAGGAGTTATTCATTAAAAATTACTCTAATGGCTCAGGTCGGATTTGAACCAACGACCCCAGGCTTATGAGTCCCGTGCTCTAACCAACTGAGCTACTGAGCCATGCTTATTCATCGTTTATTAGCATAGCATAGAGTTTTGGGGATGGCTAGTGTTTTGTCATATTAATTTTTTTTCTATTTTTTTTAACTCGCTGGATACTGCTGTAACACCTGCTGTAGATATTGTCCTGTATAAGAAATAGGATTGGTTGCAACTTGTTCGGGTGTCCCCACTGCAATGATTTCGCCGCCTTTATCCCCACCTTCTGGACCTAAATCAATTACCCAGTCAGCGCAACGAATGACATCTAAATTGTGTTCAATGACTAAGATGGAGTTACCCTTATCGACTAACCTTTGCAATACATCCAATAATTTATGGACATCATAAAAGGATAATCCGGTGGTGGGTTCATCTATGAGATACAGGGTTTTACCTGTAGCGCGGCGAGATAGTTCTGTGGCTAATTTCACCCGTTGGGCTTCCCCTCCAGATAAGGTGGTAGCAGGTTGTCCGAGTTTGATGTAACCTAAACCGACATCATATAAAGTTTGCAGTCGGGTAAAAGCTTTGGGGATGTTCTGGAAAAACTCTAAACTTTCCTCGACGGTCATATTCAGCACGTCTGCTATGGATTTATCTTTGTATTTCACCTGTAAGGTTTCCCGGTTGTATCTTGCGCCTTTGCAAATTTCGCACTGTACATACACATCTGGGAGAAAGTTCATTTCAATGACATTGACACCCTGACCGCTACAAGCTTCACAACGCCCACCTTTGACATTAAAAGAAAATTGTCCGGGTTTGTATCCCCTGGCCTTGGCTTCGACTGTTTGGGAAAATACATCTCGAATTGCATCGAAAATACCTGTATAGGTAGCGGGGTTGGAGCGTGGTGTACGTCCTATGGGTGACTGGTCGATGACAATGGCTTTATCTACTGCGTTTAATCCCTGAATTTCTTGTAAGTGTTTGGGTAGGGGGACTTTCTTTGTTAAATGATGTTGTAGTGAGGGATAAAGTAGTTCGTTGATGAGGGTAGATTTACCGGAACCAGAAACACCGGTGACGGAGACCAGTTTACCTAGGGGAATTTCTACATCGATATTTTTTAAGTTATTGCGATGGGCGTTTTTAATTACTAAACTGCGTCCGTTCCCCTGTCTTCGTTGCGCTGGGGTGGTAATTACTCGTCTCCCCGATAAGTAAGCACCTGTTAAAGAGTCTGTTGCTGCGAGTAGGGTTTCTAGGTCGCCTTGAGAGGTAATATTTCCGCCGTGGATTCCTGCACCTGGTCCAATATCAACGATGTGATCAGCAGCGCGGATGGTTTCTTCGTCATGCTCTACGACGATGAGGGTGTTACCTAACTCGCGTAATTTGGTTAAGGTTTTGAGTAAGCGGCCGTTGTCTCTTTGATGTAAACCGATGCTGGGTTCATCTAAAACATAGAGTACCCCTGTTAAACCAGAACCTATCTGTGTGGCTAAACGAATGCGTTGGGCTTCCCCACCGGAAAGGGTCATGGCGGGACGGTCAAGGGTGAGATAATCTAAGCCGACATCTAGTAAGAATTGCAATCTGGCTTTGATTTCTCTTAAAACTAAGTCGGCAATTTGCAGTTGGCGATCGCTTAATTTTAACTGATCAATTCTGGTTTGGCAATCTTGAATCGAAACCCCGGTTAAGTCTAAAATACCATATTGTCCCAAGCGTACCGCTAAAGCTTCGGGTTTTAAGCGTTTTCCTCCACAAACCTCACAGGGTTGGTCAATGAGATAGGGTTCTAATTTCTGCTTAATTAAGTCTGACCCCCCCTCGTATTGCCGTTGTAAAATGGGGATTACACCTTTAAAATTCTGCTTTGTTTCCTGGTTTTCCCCATACAGCACGGTTTGCTGTTGTTCTGCTGTTAGCTGATTCCACTTGGTTTGGAGTTCAAACCCGTGAGCTTGTCCTAAAGTATATAGCAAATCTAGATAATAGGAGTTTTCTTTTTCCGACCAGGGGGCGATCGCTGCATACATTGGCGATTGCGGGTCAGGTATAATCAAATCTGGGGTAAATGTTTTTAAACTGCCTATGCCGTGACAATGGGGACAAGCACCATAAGGGGAGTTAAAGGAGAACAACCGCGGCGATAATTCTTCCATTACCGCCCCATGGACTGGACAAGCGAAGTTTTCTGAAAATACTAATTCTTCTTCTTGCTCCTCGCTGTGACTGACCAGGATGTTGGCAATACCACCGGACTGTTTAAGGCACGTAGAAAGAGAATCTACTAAACGCTCTTGAATACTGTCTTTTTTTACTAAGCGGTCAATGACAACTTCTATGGTATGAGTAATATTTTTATCTAGTTCTATGGAGTCGGAGAGTTCCCGCACTTCCCCATCTACACGCACCCGCACAAAACCTTGAGCAGCGAGACTCGATAACAGCTTGCGGTGAGTCCCTTTTTTCCCGCGGACTACGGGGGCGAGAATTTGAAACCGGGTACGGTCTGGTAATTCCAAAATGCGATCGCACATCTGGTCAATGGTCTGGGGGGCAATGGAGCGCCCGCATATGGGACAATGGGGTTCACCAGCACGACCAAACAGGAGGCGTAAATAATCGTAAATTTCTGTGACTGTCCCCACGGTGGAACGGGGGTTATGGGAAGTAGATTTTTGGTCAATGGAAATGGCCGGACTTAACCCCTCGATGGCTTCGACATCCGGTTTATCTAATTGACCTAAAAATTGCCGTGCGTAGGCGCTCAGGGACTCTACATAACGCCGTTGACCTTCGGCGAAAATGGTATCAAAGGCTAAGGAAGATTTACCGGAACCGGAAACCCCAGTAAATACAATCAGGCGATCGCGTGGTAATTCCAAGTCTATATTTTTGAGATTATGCTGTCTAGCACCCCGAATGCGAATAGTATTTTGACTGTTGTCGTGAGCGTGAGGAAGATGGCCATTTAAGCATGGGGTGTGATCTAACATATCGGCTGGGTAATAGTCTACTAGCAGCAATTCTTCATAATACTATTTTTGCAACAGTTATATTAGTACTGATATACCAATATTGATAATTATACCAGTCAGCAATACTTAAACTCATGATTACCAGTTGAAAATGTGCATCTAGCAAAAGTAATAATTATCAATTGTCAACTGAGGATATTTTCCGGGGAACATCAGGTACTATTCTATGCTGAATATAGATCAGGAAATCAAACTTAAAATAAACATTAAAAATATTTCTATACTAGAGTAAATCTGTTAGTGTTTCATGGAGACAGCAGAGAAAGTTAACAGAAGGTTAATAATGTATTCCTGTTGCGGTTGTGGAGAGAAATCATTAGAAAACTATCCTGTCAGAATTGTTAAAAACTCCCTAATTGTAGAAGTAAATTCACCGATGAGATTTTCGGGTAATTTGTCGTTAGTTCAGAAGTCTTGCTGACGATAAACCCATGGAGTTAGCAAAAAAATTTAGCAATGGAGTTTGATATGACTTTAGCGAGTCCCGCACAAATGCAGCCTTTAGCCGGGGAAGAACTGGAGAAAATAAACGCTTACTGGCGTGCTGCTAACTATCTTTCGGTTGGACAAATATATCTGTTTGATAATCCCCTACTGCGAGAACCTTTAAAATCTGAACACGTTAAACCCAGACTATTAGGACACTGGGGAACAACACCAGGGCTGAACTTTATTTATGTTCATCTCAACCGGGTAATTAAAAAGTATGACCTGAATATGATTTATATCGCAGGTCCTGGTCATGGGGGACCGGGACTAGTCGCTAATACTTACCTGGAAGGGACATACAGCGAATACTACCCCAACATTTCCCAAGATGTAGAGGGAATGAAGAAACTGTTTAAACAGTTCTCTTTTCCCGGTGGTATTCCTAGCCATGTTGCACCAGAAACCCCTGGTTCAATTCACGAAGGGGGAGAATTAGGTTATGCTCTGGTTCATGCCTATGGTGCTGCTTTTGACAACCCTGATTTAATTGTGGCGGCGGTTGTGGGTGATGGAGAGGCGGAAACGGGGGCTTTAGCTACCAGTTGGCATTCTAACAAGTTTCTTAACCCTGTGAATGATGGTGCAGTGCTGCCTATATTACACCTCAATGGCTATAAAATAGCTAACCCCACGGTTTTGGCTAGGTTGAGTCATGAAGAATTAGAAAACCTATTTTTAGGTTATGGTTATAAACCTTACTTTGTAGAAGGTAGTGACCCTGGGGATGTCCACCAGCAAATGGCGGCAATTTTAGAAACTGCGATCGACCAAATCCACAGCATCCAAAGAGAAGCTAGGGTACATGGTTATAGCCACACTAGCAAACGTCCCCAGTGGCCGATGATTATCCTGAGAACCCCCAAAGGTTGGACAGGACCTAAAGAAGTAGACGGGAAAAAAACCGAGGACTATTGGCGATCGCATCAAGTACCCTTTGGTAATGTAGTCGGGAACCCAGAACACCTGAAATTACTAGAAGACTGGATGAAGAGTTACAAACCCGAAGAACTCTTCGATGCTAACGGTAAACTCATCCCCGAATTAGCAGAACTAGCGCCCCAAGGACATCGACGCATGGGGGACAATCCCCATACCAACGGCGGTATTCTCCTACGGGACTTGAAAATGCCCGACTTCCCAGACTATGCTGTTCAGATCAGCAAACCAGGGACAACTTATGCGGAAGCTACCAAAGTAGCCGGAGAGTTCCTGCGGGACGTGATGCAACTCAACGCAGAAAGCCGCAACTTTCGGGTATTTGGCCCTGACGAAACCGCGTCAAATCGACTGGGTGCGGTGCTAGAAGTGACAGATAGGACGTGGGTAGCGGATATCCTCCCAGAAGATGAGAAACTGTCACCCAATGGTCGGGTGATGGAGGTGCTCAGTGAAACCAATTGTCAAGGCTGGTTAGAAGGATACCTGCTTACAGGTCGTCATGGTTTCTTCTCCTGCTATGAGGCGTTTATCCACATCATCGACTCGATGTTTAACCAGCACGCCAAATGGCTCAAGACTACTAATCATATTCCCTGGCGGCGACCGATTGCATCCCTTAACTATTTACTCACCTCTCACGTTTGGCGACAAGACCATAACGGATTCTCTCACCAAGACCCTGGTTTTATCGACCATGTACTTAACAAAAAAGCCGAGATTATCCGCGTCTATCTTCCCCCCGATGCTAATACTCTGCTGTCGGTAACAGACCATTGCTTAAGAAGTCGCCAATATGTCAATGTCATAGTTGCTGGAAAACAGCCATCATTGCAATACTTAGACATGGACGCTGCTATTAAGCATTGTACCAAAGGCCTGAGTATTTGGGAATGGGCTAGCAATGATCAAGGGAGTGAACCAGATGTAGTTATGGCTTGTGCTGGGGATGTTCCCACCTTAGAAACCTTAGCCGCAGTCGATATTCTGCGTCAGTACTTCCCAGAATTAAAGGTGCGGGTGGTCAACATCATCAACTTGATGAAACTACAACCACAAACTGAGCATCCCCACGGTTTAAGCGGTAAAGAATTTGATATAATTTTTACCACTGATAAACCAATTATCTTTGCTTTCCATGGTTATCCTTGGTTAATCCATCGTCTGACCTATCGCCACACCAACCACAAAAACTTACACGTGCGCGGTTATAAGGAAGAGGGAACCACTACCACCCCCTTTGATATGGTTGTGCTCAATGACCTTGACCGCTTCCACTTGGTGATGGATGTCATTGACCGCGTGCCAAAACTAGGTTATAAAGCTGCTTATGTGAAACAGATGTTAGAAGATAAGCTGATTGAACATAAGCAATACATTCAGGAACACGGCGAAGATATGCCGGAAATTCGCGATTGGAAGTGGCCTTATTAAGCTAATCACTAGGGTGGGTAAGCCATGAGCAACCCACCCTTAATTAATTGTAAGAGGATGTTGGGAAAGTATTAAACAGGTAATTTTTATCTTAGGGAACACCGGAACACCGGAACACCGGAACACCGGAACAGGGAATGGGGAACTGAAACAATCAAATCCAATCCCCTCCCCTGACAAGGGGAGGGTTAGGGTGGGGTCAAACAATAGTTGATACACTAATCATGACTTGACAAACATCCTCTGAGAGTATAAGAACCCAGGCGATTACCTTCAGCATAACGCGATCGCCGCTTACGGTATTTAGTCACAAAAATAGCTTCATCATGGGTTATACACAATCTTCATAATACAAATCATAAACCTCTAGTAAAATAGTGAATCTATAGGGTGAAAAAACATCATTTTTTTTAGCAACGACAAGATAATCTTCCATATATAGCGTTCGGTGGATTTATATATTAGAGGAATTTGATAGTGAGTAACACAAGTATGAATCAAAACCAACTGGTTCATTACTCTTCAATAAAACCAGTTAATGTCAGAAGACTACCTGAAATTTTACTTCGCCGGCGCTTTTTTTGCTTAGGTATTTCCTGCATATTTATGTCAGTGACTGGCTACTTGGCTCTCAATATCAAACCGAATTATCAAAGCTCCATGCAGATATTGGTACACTCCAATTTATACGAGGGAGTTAGAGTAAATAATAGTTCCTTAAGTACAAATAATGACTTAACCGCAGCCAACCCACCAGTATTTGATCACAGCTATCAGATGAAACTGATGGTGAGTTCTAAATTGATACAGAAAGCTGTAGATATTCTGCGTTCTGATTATCCAGATATTACCCTAGAAGATATTAAAGGCTACCATAGAGACAATCAAAAAACAGGTCTGTTAGTCAAGCAATTACCAGTCATCTCTGGAGTTTATCAAGGTCATAGTCAAATATTTGAGGTTTCCTTTAGTGCTAATGACCCAGTAAAAACACAAAGAGTGTTGCAAGCTCTACAAACAGTTTATCTACAGTATAATACACAGCAACAACAAGAACGACTGAAGCAAGGACTGAGTTTTGTTAGCGCACGCTTACCTCAGACCAAAAAAGAGCTGAGTCAAGCTGAGAAAAAGTTAGAAGATTTCCGCAAACAGCATAATATACTTGACCCGGAAGTACAAAGTAAAATCCTGCTAGAATCTCTTGCTGATGTTGACAAACAGCAACAAATTACCCGCGCACAGATTAAAGATGTACAAGCTCGGTACAATAACCTAGAACAAAAAATCGCTGAGTTATCCCAGAAGGCCAGAATTGCTTCTCGTTTAAACCAATCAACTCGTTACCAATCCCTATTGGGTGCAGTTCAAAACACTGAAGTAGCCATTGCTAGGGAGGAAATGCGGTATACAGAGGAGTCGCCAATCTTAGAACGACTCAGACAGCAATATCAGAGTCAAAAAGCGCTGTTAGAGCAAGAAATCAAAGAATTGGTAGATGTCAAAGATATTAAAAATGTTAGTGACACCGAAAAATTACCCTTGACACAAGGAGAAGCAGCAGAAGTTAATCCTACCCTGATGCAAGAATTTATTCAGGTGCAAACAGTTCTACAAGGACTAAAGGCTCATGAAAATAGTTTATCTGAATCGGAGAAACAACTCAAGTCCCAACTGAGCAAATACCCCAGCCTTATAGCTGAGTACAACCGCCTACTACCAGCAGTAGAAACTCAACGCAAGATACTTCAGCAATTAGTCCAGACCCAGCAGTATTTGGGATTAAAGATTTCTCAGGGGGGGTTTAATTGGCAAATTTTAGAGGAAGCAGGTTTGGGAACTTCCACAAGTGACCGGAGAAAAACACTTTTACTGGGGGGAGTTGTAGTTAGTCCCATTGCAGGTATTGCCCTGTCCCTGATTTGGGGAATCTTGAATTACACTATATATTCTGTCAAAGAATTACAGAAGCTGACGCAGCTGAGAATATTGGGGTCAGTGCCAAAATTGGCGCTCTCTAGTGTCAAGAAGGGTTTACCTCGCTGGTTTTGGCGCAAACAGGAAAATTTAGCTGTCCCTTTGTTAGAAAGTAGCGCCTGGTTACCTAGCCACGAAAACCTAAATATTATATACCAAAACCTTCAAATATTCAAGCATCCTTACGCCTACAAGTCCCTGATGTTAACTTCAGCAATATCTAGAGAAGGTAAGACCACCTTGGCCCTGGGACTAGCTGCAAGTGCTGCGCGAATGAACCGGCGCGTCTTATTGATTGACGCTAACTTGCAGTGTCCTCACATACACAAAAATTTGCAACTGTGTAATGACTGGGGACTATCTCTGTTATTAATTGATGACACAAATACCCAAGTCCAAGATTATATCCAACCCATTCACCCTTCTATTGATATTTTGACTGCTGGCCCGACACCGGAGGACACAATTCAATTGCTGAGTCACAACCGAATGGCAGAACTGCTAAAGTTGTTTGAGCAAACCTATGATTTAGTCCTCATCGATGCACCGCCGATTTTAGGCACCGTGGATGCCAGAATTTTGGCATCATGCTGTCAAGCAATTGTCATGGTGGCGCGTATTGGTCAGGTGACTAGCAACCAGTTGAAGCCAGCTATAGAAGTTTTGAGCCAATTGAATTTACTGGGAATTATAGCTAATGATGTGAGTAATTCTCAAGGTTAGCAATCGGGAAGACGTGTAAGTAATTGTAACTTATTTGCTTAAAGCGATTAAATAATATTAACTCACGCTAGACTAAAAGTAGTTGATTTAATGAGGTCTTAATGCACCATGTCACTCCCAAGGAAGCAGCTAAAATCCTTGGTGTCCATGTCTCCAGTCTCAGGAGATGGGAAAACGAAGGCAAGCTTAAAGCAATCCGTACACCAGGAGGTCAAAGGCGGTTTATCCTCGAAAACGAATCATATACATCAAAAACCTGTGGTAACTGCGGTCATGTTCACTATAAATTAGGTGGGAACAAAGTTTTTAAATGTCCACATTGCGGAATACAGATTTGTCGTGATGTAAATGGCGCACGCAATATTTTATTGCGTGCTTTGCAAGCAACTGCCTTCACCGTGACCCATGATGAAATCATGCTTTCTGAGGAGTCAGAATTGACGGATGCCGTAGTTAATCTAGTTTAATCGCTTTGATTAGCTTAAAAGTTGCACTTAATGACTTAATGATCTGATTTTCCATACTGAAGGCATAATTGTGAGGAAGTGGCAACTTCCCGGGTGAGCTAGTCCTAATCTGACTATTTTATAGACAAAACTATACTTATGTTGACAAGTATTGACATAAGTGAGTTAAGAAAATCGCCCACTTGATATATAATCCTACGATATCAAGTATTGAATTAAGACTATTGCCAACGCGAAAACCAAGCAAT
>NZ_JANQDG010000136.1:0-61387 GCF_029891665.1 Anabaenopsis sp. FSS-46
AAATATAATTAGCAATTGGTATGAAGTACAGAGGAATCTATTTACTTCTGTTGTCCGTGAGCATATTTTTGCTAATCTTAATAGCGATCGCATGATCTAGCCATCATAGATCATGTTTTTTGTCAATGCGTAAGTCCTAAATTAGATAAATATTTATCAAGATTGAATCTAGATACAGGATGGTTAATCATATTTGACCGTCGCCCCAACTTACCCCCCATCAGCGATCGCACCACCACCGAAATAGCCCAGAGTCCCCAAGGGAGAAATATCACAGTAATTAGGGGATAGCTGGGTAATCTATCCCAGTCAACCGTCAACAGTCAACAGTCAACCTAAACTTTTATGACTAAATGGTTTAACACCGCAGGCCCTTGTAAGCCAGATATCCACTATACCCTACCCACCACCGAACGATTACCCCAATTAAAACGCCTGATTGACCAACAGAATTACTTTGTCATCCATGCACCCAGACAAACCGGTAAAACCACTGCCATGCTCACCCTAGCACAGGAATTAACAGCCAGTGGTAAATATACTGCTGTCATGGTATCTGTAGAGGTAGGCTCTGCCTTTCCCAATCAGCCGGAACTGGCAGAAACAAGAATTTTAGATGCTTGGCAAGATGCTATTGACTGTTGGCTACCAACAGAATTACAACCACCTTTCTTAACTAATGGTAATCCACCTCAACGTATTGGCTCTTTCCTCAAATCCTGGGCAGAAACTTCTAAGCGCCCCCTAGTGGTGTTTATTGATGAAATTGACTCCCTGCAAAATCAAACTTTAATTAATGTATTAAGACAGTTAAGGGATGGTTTTCCCCGTCGCCCCCAGAGCTTCCCTCAATGTGTGGCGTTAATCGGGATGCGGGATGTACGTGATTATAAGGTAGCTTCTGGTGGTACTGATAGGTTAAATACCTCTAGCCCCTTTAATATTAAGGTGCGCTCACTGACTTTAAGTAATTTCACATTAGAAGATGTTAAAAGCTTATACGCACAACACACCGCAGACACGGGGCAAATCTTTACACCCGAAGCTATTAACCAAGCCTACTATTTAACCCAGGGTCAACCTTGGTTAGTCAATGCTTTAGCTAAGGAAGTTACAGAATACTTAGCAGAAGACGTAAATATCTCCATCACAGTAGACTTAATCAATCAAGCCAAAGATATCTTAATTCAAAGGCAAGACACCCATCTAGATAGTTTAGCAGAGCGACTGCGCGAAGATAGAGTTAAGGCAATTATTCAACCCATGTTAGCCGGTGACGAACTAGGCAATGTTCCTGATGATGATTTACGCTATGTCCTAGATTTAGGTTTATGTAAACGGGATAGGGGTGGTGGTCTGGAAATTGCTAATCCTATTTACAGAGAAGTTTTTCCTAAAACTTTAGCCAATGTCACAATTGCTTCCTTAACATCTGTTCAACCCACCTGGTTAACACCCACTGGCAAACTCGATGCCATAGCATTGTTAGAATCGTTTCTAGACTTTTGGCGACAACACGGAGAACCATTATTTAAAAGCACTCCCTACCCAGAAATAGCTCCCCACTTAGTATTAATGGCATTTTTACACCGTGTCGTTAATGGTGGCGGTAGCTTAGAGCGGGAATACGCCATAGGCTCCGGGAGAATGGATATATGTTTAAGGTATGGGGATGTGGTCTTAGGGATGGAATTAAAAGTATGGAAACAGGGTAAAGCAGACCCCTTACCCAAAGGCTTGATACAATTAGATAAATATTTATCAGGATTGAATCTAGATACAGGATGGTTAATCATATTTGACCGTCGCCCCAACTTACCCCCCATCAGCGATCGCACCACCACCGAAATAGCCCTGAGTCCTCAAGGCAGAAATATTACAGTTATTCGCGGATAGGTTTGGATTTGTTGACTGTTGACTGGGGGTAAGCTCCCCGACTTCTTAAATAATTGGCATAATCTCATATAACTTGTCCAGAAGTCGGGGATCTGTGTGACAGGGGTTTCTCACCCCTGGTTGGCTGCTGTGGGTGTTGACTGCGGGTGTTGACTGTGCTGGGCAATATCCCCGACTTCTACCAAAATTTATCACTACCGGACAAGATTATAGTCAGAAGTCGGGGATATAAGTAACGGTCAACAGTCATCTATATTACGGTGCTGAACTGAGTTAAATGTGCTTGTATCTGGGTTAAATCCCTGGTAGCATCAGGCGATATCGCACCTTCAATTAATTTCTCACCGGGGAAAGCATTAGAACCAAACAGATGGCGCACTATCATAATCCCATCGGAAAGTGCATTGATTCGACCATCCCCATCAATATCTAGGTGTTTGTCGTCTACTCCTTTTTGTAAGTAGGCTTGAATCTCTGCCAGGTTGCGGGTAGCATTAGGCGATATCGCACCTTCAATTAATTTCTCACCGGGGAAAGCATTAGAACCAAACAGATAACGCACTATCATAATCCCATCGGAAAGTGCATTGATTCGACCATCCCCATCAATATCTAGATTCCATGCTTGCTTCCCGACAAAAATGGAATCGCTTTCTAGGCTATAACCAGGGGCTAAATTATCGGAAGTCACATTAAGTTGAGTTCCTTCAAAATCCCTACTGGTGGTAAAGTTAAAGTCTCCTAATTTTAAGGGTAGGGGTTGGTTAGGCCAGTTACCGAAGAAGTCAGCATACCCAAATTCGATAAATTTGTCAGTATTGGGGTCGTTATCAAAGTCACTACTATCAGCTTGGTCTCCTGGGGGTACGAATAGATTGTTATTGAACAGGTTGTCTGCATTTTGGAAGTTGAGTTCATTAGAGTTATAATGCAGCCGTAGACTAATACCAGTCAGAGTATTATCACCTGTGGAGGTATTATAGAACAGGGGAATAGATACGTTACCGCCAGCAGCAGCAGTTAAATTGTCTAATGATGTGATTTGTTGGCGATCGCTCCCCGCTGGTGGTGAATCATTATTGTTGATGTCGGTAACATTAACGATAACTGTCTGGGTAGCCATTAAGCCAGCGGTGTCTGTGGCAGTTATCGTCACGCCATAGGTGTTGGCGACTGCTTCACTACCTGGAGTTTCAAAGTCGGGGGCTGTTTTGAAGTTCAAAACACGAGTTATGGGATTAAAGTCGAATTTATCAGCATCTACCCCCGACAGGCTGTAGGTGAGTATGTCTTCGGGATCATGGTCTATGGCTGCTTCGATTGTTCCCACTGTGGTCGTGTTTTTAGCAGTAGAGAAGATTGCTGTAGGGTTGACAAAAACTGGACGAAAGAGGTTCGCAATTTGAGCTGTGGCAATTTGGGCTTCCAAGTTGACTCCAGTATGTTGAGTTAACACAGCGTCAATGGTTGTAGGGTTTTGTCCTACTCCTTGTAGAGCGATCGCCACTTCCCCTTGAGAGATCCGCTGAATGCGGACAGTCTCTTGCAAAAAGGTTACAGGGTCAAGACTGTTCAGAGCTGCAATCTGCTGTTGACCAGCAGCAATAATAGTGGCTACTTGATCAAGCACCTGGATTTGCTCAGGAGACAATTCTATCTCAGCCAAGCTAGCTGTTGCGGTGATCAGGTGAGCGAGGGAATTGGCTTGGGTCAGGGAGAAATCTGCGTTTGTTAGTTGCTGGGCGATCGCATCAAATGCAAACAGGCTCAACTGGGCTAAAGACTGCCCCGAAGCACCCTTGAGAAAATTGACAATTTGGGTAACCGCATTTTGTACACTGGCATCCCCTGCATAAACTCTCATAGCTAGGGTATCCCCTTGACCTGCCCTCTGTATTGAATCGTAGCTAAGTAGGTCAATATTGGCATCAATTCTAAAGAAGGTTTTGACCCCAGTTTCAGCTTCCTCTATTGAACTCCCGGCTTTTTGAAGCTTGGCGACTATCGTTGTAAGAGGAGTGACAACCGTCGCGTTACTGGGCGCAGTTAATAAAGTCTGAAAATTTAAGCCCGTTGCAAGGTCAATAGTATTTTGATTACTCAACAGCACTAATGTCGGTAGCGCAGTTGCATTCACTAAAGCTGCAAGTTGAGTCTCATCAAACAATAATGGGGGAAACTCAGCAGAAATTGATGAGGATGAAGCTTCATTATCATCCAATTGACGATTTCCATTGACGTCTAAGAAAAGAATTGCATTATCAATATAGCCATCAATGGCTATTTTCCTCCTGACCCGCTGAAAATAACCCTCTTCTGGCCTAATGATAATTGTACCTGGTAGTCCATAAAATGATTGAAATTCTAATTTATATGATGTTCTTCCATTATCTCGAACATAAAGAATTCCCTCGTCACTGTCATTGTAGGCATTTTCTTCGAGAAATAAGGGAATACCACCGATAGCTACAGTTTCAATTCGTTGGCTATCATCTAGTGAAAATTTTTGATCGATTTTATTGTTAGTTGAACTAATCAGTTCAGTATATACTCTTGTTATATTACTATGATTTTGTACAGCCCCCATCTGATCAAATCTAACTTGAAAACTTTCATGAGCAGTGGCTGCTCTGTTTTGATTTCCTGTTCCGTCTCCTCTAGTTATACTTATGCCTCCCCAAAAAGCTCTAGAAAAATTCGCAACCTCACGAAAATCATAAGGTTTAGTGCTTGCTGCACCATCATTATTAGAAATGTCATAACTAAAGTTAAAGTTGACTGAGGCTGCTGGATCTAGGGCAATCAGACGGTTGATGCGAGTCGTCCCATCCTTTTGAACAGGTCTATCATCCCCTTCCCTCCCACCGGATGTAATACCAGCAAAAATTCCACCAATCTCAGCGGATAGGTAGGAGCCTAAACTATGACCAATCAAATTAAGGTCAGATGCTGTGATGTCCCACACAATTCCAAGAGCATCGGCAGCAAATGTAGCAACATCTTGAATCCAAACCGCGGCTTGTCCGGGAAGAATAGCACTACTAGGAAATGCCGCTGGAACACTCCAATCTATCAGTAAAGCTTGATAGCCCTGTCTATTAACTTCTTTTGCTAATTCGGTAAAGTTTGGGTCATCTGGCTTTCCATTCCAGCCATGGGAAATAAGCCAAATCCCATTCTCAAAATTTAAGGGATTATTCTCGAAACTTCTGATGGCTATGGGTTTTGTTACCGGAATATGCCTACGATCATCGATTACAAGCGCACCAATACCTGTTAATGCAGTATTCCACCGATAAGTTATGGGTTTCTGTGAATTTTCAGGAGCGGTAATTTGGTAGTAATACGTCCCAGGCTGAAAGGGGCTAACAACGTTTTGGTCGTTAAACCCAGATACTGATATTGGATTTCGATTAGCATCTAAAAGACTAAAACCAATATCAAAGTCTGAATCATCGTCCCAGTAGTTAATATTCAGCTCGAAAGGATGAAAGTTTCCATCAGAAGTGGTTAAAGGTTGATATTTCCCTGGTTGTCCTGGCAAAGTAGGGAGGTCAAATCGATAGTAACGAACTTCTCCTGGGTTTAGAGTCCCTGTTCTTTCTATCCAGCGGACTAAAGTGCCAACGTCTCTAACAGTCTCACTATGTGAAAGTTTGGTAATAAAAGTATTAGATACCTGGGTATTAGATACCTGGGTATACACAGGAACATAAGTACTCAACAACGATAATAGTGGAAAACCTAAAAAAGGAACATACGAACTCTCATAATTCGTTTGCAAACTTATAGTCCAACCGCCAACATATACAGAGCCATCAATCCCTGTGGTCAGGGCATTAGCAAAGTCATTACGACTATTTCCCAAAAGCTTTGTCCATTCTTTAGTACCATCAGGCTTGTATTTAGTAACAAAGGCATCATTTGACCCACTATTAATTTGCCCATCTAGGTTGCCATTGGTCGTACCAGCAACATAGACAGAGCCATCCAACCCTGTGGTCAGGGCAGAGGCTGAGTCCCAACCACCAGTTCCCAACAGTTTTGTCCATACCTTAGTGCCATCGGGGTTATACTTAGTGATGAAGGCATCAGTTCCTCCATTATTAGTTTGCCCATCTAGGTTACCTTGGGTCTCACCAGCAACATAGACAGAGCCATCCAACCCTATGGTCAGGGCACGGGCAGAGTCATCACTACTAGTTCCTAACAGTCTTGTCCATACCTTAGTGCCATCGGGGTTGTACTTGGTGATAAAGGCATCATTTGACCCACTATTAGTTTCCCCATCTAGGTTGCCATCAGTATGACCAGCAACATAGACAGAGCCATCCAACCCCGTGGTCAGGGCACGGGCTTCGTCCCTACTACTAGTTCCTAACAGTCGTGTCCATGCCTTAGTGGCATCGGGGTTATACTTAGTGATGAAGGCATCATTTGACCCACTATTAGTTTCCCCATCTAGGTTGCCATCAGTATGACCAGCAACATAGACAGAGCCATCCAACCCTGTCGTCAGGGCAGAGGCTGAGTCCCAACCACCAGTTCCCAACAGTTTTGTCCATGCCCTAGTGCCATCGGGGTTGTACTTGGTGATAAAGGCATCACGATCCCCACTATTAGTTTGCCCATCTAGGTTGCCATCGGTTCTACCAGCAACGTAGACAGACCCATCCAACCCTGTCGTCAGGGCACTGGCATAGTCCCAACCACTAGTTCCTAAAAGCCTTGTCCATGCCTTAGTGCCATCGGGGTTGTACTTGGTAATAAAGATATCATCCCGCCCACGATTAATTTGCCCATCTAGGTTGCCACCAGTATAACCAGCAACGTAGATAGAGCCATCCACCCCCGTGGTTAAGGCATGGGCAGAGTCCCAATCACTGCTTCCTAACAATCTTATCCATTCTATCCGCGCCATAATTCCCCCTCACCTTATACTGTTAATCCCAAAAGCTTTAAATATTCTCTGAACAATTACCCGTATGCTGTGAATAAATCTGGTATTCCATAATCCTTTAACAACGCTTCCCAAATCTTTTGGGAACACCAGACTAGTTTAAGTTACTTATAATCAACATTGCGCCATAGATAACTAAAAAACTCGGCTTGTAACTGAGGCTGACTAGAGAAACACTGCTAAAGTTTGCACTCAGCTTGGAAGTGCAAGCTAAAAAGTCCCCCAACTGGATATATAAATTTTTAATATTGGTGAATACTCGTGACTGGCACAATATACTCACGGGTTGTTTGATAACTTTTCAACGGGTAAGTGTAGGGAACACGAAAGCTAAGAGGTTGTTTCAAAAGTTTTTTATTGTCATCAATGACACTGATTTATCCCCCCAACCCCCCTTAAAAAGGGGGGCTAAATTCTTTAAAGTCCTCCTTGAAAAGGTTGATTTAGGGGGATCTGAAAATATTTGATACATCATGAGAGACTTTTAAAACATCCTCTAAAAAATAAAGTTCCCTCTCCTTCCTATAGGATAGTTGGCTTGAGGTAAACCCCTATTGGATACAGCGTTTATAAATTTTAAAACATCCTTCCCCCTGGCTTTAAATATTGATTCAATCACAATCTAAAAATACCACAATTAACTTACCTTTACTTTAAAAGTGCATTTTTTTATCTTGTTGTACCAATGATACTATTTAGGTAATTTTGTCATCTATCTAAAGATAGATTTTTTAGGAAGCCAGGGAATAAATTAAGAGTCTCATAGTTAAAGCCCACTTCGGTGGACTAGTGGGTTACCTAGAATATTCTAGTTAATGATTAAACTATATTATGTGAGAATTAACACTTAGTCGGATTTATCCGACTATGGCTAACGCCACGCTATCGCTATCAGACAGGGGTTTTTAACCCCTATGGTAGGCGTTGGCTCTGGGCGATCGCTGTTCACCCCATTTGTGGTCAGAAGTCGGGGAGATTATCCAGGTGCTCACAGGTGATCAGAGGCGATCGCAATATCCCCGACTGCTATAAAAATTGATGGTGAGAAGTCGGGGACATTGGTCACGAATAAAAGCGATCGCTTTAAGCAGTGCGTAGCGATCGCACTGGCGTTTTGTCAGTCAACAGTCAACAGTCATCACAGTTATAATCAAATCAACCTATACCTAAACTTTTATGACTAAATGGTTTAACACCGCAGGGCCTTGTAAGCCAAATATCCACTATACCCTACCCACCAGTGAACGGTTACCCCAATTAAAACGCCTGATTGAGCAAGAGAATTACTTTGTCATCCATGCACCCAGACAAACAGGTAAAACTACTGCCATGTTGACCTTAGCACAGGAATTAACAGCCAGTGGTAAATATACCGCCGTCTTACTATCCTTAGAAGTGGGTGCAGTATTCCCCCATGAGCCGGGTACTGCTGAAAGAGCAATTTTAGATGAGTGGAAACAGTCGGTTAAATTTCGCCTACCAGCTAACCTACAGCCCACTACATGGCCAGAAGTGGGTACTGGCTCCCTTGGTACATTTTTAAGTACTTGGGCGGCTGAATCTCCCCTCCCCCTGGTAGTATTCTTAGATGAAATTGATGCCTTAAGTGATAAAACCTTAATTTCTGTATTGCGCCAATTACGCTCCGGTTATCCCAATCGCCCCCAAGGTTTCCCCCAATGTGTAGCCTTAATTGGGATGCGGGATGTACGTGATTATAAAGTAGCTTCTGGCGGTAGTGATAGGTTAAATACTTCTAGCCCTTTTAATATCAAGGTGCGATCTCTGACTTTAAGTAATTTCACCTTAAAAGAGGTAAAAAGTCTGTATGAACAACACACCCAAGCCACAGGACAAATATTTACCCCCGAAGCCATTAATCACGCCTACTATTTAACCCAGGGTCAACCTTGGTTAGTTAATGCTTTAGCTAAGGAAGTTACAGAGTATTTAGCAGAAGATGTGAATATCCCCATCACAGTAGACTTAATCAATCAAGCCAAAGATATCTTAATTCAAAGACAAGACACCCACTTAGATAGTTTAGCAGAGCGACTGCGCGAAGATAGAGTTAAGGCAATTATTCAACCCATGTTAGCTGGGGAAGAGTTAGGCAATGTTCCTGATGATGATTTACGCTATGTCCTAGATTTAGGTTTATGTAAACGGGATAGGGGTGGTGGTCTGGAAATTGCTAATCCTATCTATAGAGAGGTATTCCCCAAAACTTTAGCCAATGTCACAATTGCTTCCTTAACATCTGTTCAACCCACCTGGTTAACACCTACTGGCAAACTCGATGCAATAGCATTGTTAGAATCGTTTCTAGACTTTTGGCGACAACACGGAGAACCATTATTTAAAAGCACCCCCTACCCAGAAATAGCTCCCCACTTAGTATTAATGGCATTTTTACACCGTGTCGTTAATGGTGGTGGTAGTTTAGAGCGGGAATACGCCATCGGCTCCGGGAGGATGGATATATGTCTGCGTTATGGGGATGTAGTCTTAGGGATGGAATTAAAGGTATGGAAACAGGGTAAAGCCGACCCCTTACCCAAAGGATTAATACAATTAGATAAATATTTATCAGGTTTAAATTTAGATACAGGATGGTTAATCATATTTGACCGTCGCCCCAACTTACCCCCCATCAGCGATCGCACCACCACGGAAATAGCCCAGAGTCCCCAAGGGAGAAATATCACAGTAATTAGGGGATAGCTGGGTAATCTATCCCAGTCAACCGTCAACAGTCAACCGTCAACAGCCATTAGCCGGGGAATAAATTACCCGTCTGATAATGATTGTTAACCCTATTGATAAAGTTATATTTAACACCCAGTCGGATTTATCCGACTTTAGCTATCAGACAGGGGTTTCTAACCCCAGGCTCCCGGTTGTCGTAGCTCTTAAAAAGCCTGACCCGTCAACCCTCAACAAAATCTTGAATATAGAGGAAATACCTTTTCTAGCTGGAGAAATTCAAAACCCGCCGGTGTGCTGATAATTTTTCCCAGATTTTTTGATACTCCTGTTTAACCTCATCAGCTAAATTCTGGGGGGTTAAAATCTCAGCATTTACCCCATATTTCAAAATACGCTGACGAAACCAAAACCAATAATCTATAGTGGCTTCAATGTCAGAGTATTTCCCATCAGGGTCACGGTAAACAATTTCTTCATCTTTGCGTCGGGGTTGATAATTAGATAATTGTCCGCTGGTACGATAGCGAATTTTTAACGTGGGAAAGTCGCAGGATAGCCAATGAGTAGTAGATGCAGGACCAATATTCATAATCTTATCTAACCGAAAAATCAGATTTTGGTCAATATTCGGCCAATAGTCAAATCGGTAAGAACGCCAATCAGGTATAAACGCAAATAGGTAGAGAATACCATCATTTCGCGGGATTGAAACCGTCACTATCTATTTTTTGCATTTCTTTTTCAGCCAACTTTCAAATTAATGAATCCCGTTCGCGGGATTGAAACGCAAATCTTTCGCACGCGATCGCAAATCTGCATTACTTTCAAATTAATGAATCCCGTTCGCGGGATTGAAACACGCAGAGACGGGGGAAACTGAACGCAACGCAGACTTTCAAATTAATGAATCCTGTTCGCGGGATTGAAACCTTAAAAGAGAACGAGCAGAACGCTAGGCCATCGCCCTACTTTTAAATTAATCATTCCCTTCCCAGGATTCAAACTTAACAAATCTTAATATTAATTTTTGTAAATATAGCTGTCAAATTAATCAATATATCAATTTTTGTAAACATAATTTTTAAATTAATCAATCCCCTTCGCGAGATTCAAACTTAACAAATCTTAACATTAATTTTTGTAAATATAGCTGTCAAATTAATCAACCCCCTTCAGAGAATTAAAATGAGTTAAAATTCTTCATTTTCACCTTCATTCTGATATATTTTCACTTTATTTTCACACTAATTTCCGCGATTAAAACCTGTTCAAACCGGCGTTATTTTCAGTAAATATTTATACATCCAAATTAATCATCCCCTTCGCAAAATTGAAACAAAAACAGTGCAAGTATGCGCTCACTTATCATTCTGCTTTCAAATTAATCATCCCCTTCGCAAAATTAAAATTACCCATTTTCACCTTCACTCTGATATATTTTCCCCTCATTTTCACACCAATTCCCACCATTAAAACCTGTTCAAACCGACACTATTAGCAGTAAATATTTATACCTTCAAACCAATCATCCCCTTCCCCAGATTAAAACCAATTGTATAAATATTAACAATAGTCTCAAACAATACTTTCAAATTAATCAATCCCCTTCACCGGATTAAAACCTTTAACTTTACCCTCAACCCTCAACAGTCAACCCTCAACCCTCAACCGTCAACCGTCAACCGTCAACCCTCAACCGTCAACCGTCAACAGTCAACAGTCAACAGTCAACAGTCAACAGTCAACAGTCAACAGTCAACCATCAACCGTCAACAGTCAACCCTCAACCGTCAACCGTCAACCCTCAACCAATAATCATCACTCAAATACCACCGTCCTATTAGAATAGACCAACACCCGATTTTGCAGATGTAACCGTACCGCTCTAGCTAAAACCACCCTTTCTAAATCTTTACCCTTCCTAATTAAATCCTCAACCTCATCCCGGTGACTAACTCGCACCACATCCTGCTCAATAATCGGACCCGCATCCAAATCAGGTGTAGCATAGTGAGCAGTAGCACCAATAATTTTTACCCCACGTTCAAAAGCTCGGTGATAGGGATTTGCACCCACAAAAGCCGGTAAAAATGAATGATGAATATTGATAATTTGGGGAAACCCAGCCACAAAATCAGCACTAACAATCTGCATATATTTAGCTAAAACTACCAAATCAATCTTATATTTCTGTAGTAGTTCTAGCTGTTGGGCTTCCTGTTCCGCCTTATTATCTTTAGTAATAGGAATGTGATAAAAATCAATACCAAATTGCTCTGCTACTTCCTTAAGTTGACCATGGTTACTAATAATTAAGGGAACCTCAGCAGCGAACTCCTTAGCTCTTTGTCGCCAAATTAAATCAAATAAACAATGGTCTTGCCGACTCACCCATATAGCAATACGTGGTATAGTATCAGAAAAATGTAATTGCCATTTAGCATTTAAAGGTTGAGCGATCGCATTAAATGCAGGGCCAATCAGGTCTCGTGGTAAATTAAATCCCTCCAACTGCCATTCTATCCGGGTCAGAAATAATCCAGCCGAAAAGTCTGTATGTTGGTCTGCATGGATAATATTACCACCATTAGCATAGATAAAGTTGGCAAATTTCGCAACTAGTCCTCTTTGGTCAGGACAGGAAATAAGTAAAGTGGCCGTGGGTTGGGTCATGTACTAGGTTGATGTTTAATTTTTCTGTCGCTGCTTTTTTAATGTGGCGATCGCCTAATTTTTAATAAGTTCATCTTCTGAGTTTGTTTGAGCCTCACTATTATATTTTGGTTCTTGCCATTCTGAAAGTTCCCGATTTACAGCATTTTGAAAATCTGTGGACACAAGTATGACATTTATCTTACCATTTTCTTCTTGATTATCCTCAGTTTGAGCATATAAAAAACGACTCTTAAAGTCAGGGTCACCTAAAATTAGTTGGTGTGTCTTCTGGTTTTTCAACTTAATATTAATCCTGGCCAAGGGTTGACTAAAACCAAATTCCTCTAATTCATTAGGTGTAACTTCTAATGTGCGATCGCTTTCACCATTAACTAATAAATTCGTTAAGTAAGCAACGATCGCATCATTAGCTGGTTCGATGGAAGGAGATGTTAACAACCATTGCGGTTGTGTTGATGGGGTGTGGCGTTCTAAACTGACGGTGACATCTTGTTTCTGAATGGTCAAAGATTCTATATCATCTCGTGTAAAGGTAAAAATTTGCTGCTTTTGCGCCTGTAATTGTTCTCCCTGCGTTGTACCTTTAATTTCATAGAAATAGACAAAACCACCCAAACCCAGAGCCAGAAACATTAAAACTAAAGTTGTGCGTGGTAATTTCATATGTCTTGATTATCTCCGCTTCCACCAAATAATAGCCGCCGTTACCAACCCCAATAATGGTAATAGTAACAAAGATGAGAGTGCTAACAGATTAGCTTGGAAAACGCTCAAGTTAATCCGGCGGTTTCTGGGTTCCTTCGGACGAATAGAAAGGGGTTGTTGGTCCTGTTGACTTAACCAAGTCACCGAGTTAAGAAACACATCCCCATTTAGTTGCTGTTCAAATAAGCCATCAGTAGCAAATTCCGAATCTCCAATCACTACTAACCGGGATTCCATCCTCCGTGCTGGGGGTTTTTCTTCCCCTTCAGTGGGTGTGGTTGGTATTGTTTTAGTCAAAGCCACACCTAAAGTCAGAGGTCCGGGGATATCTGTTTCGGGGTTAAACTCTAATTTTTCGCTTTCCTGGTCGCTTTCAGCCCAACTGTCAGGATAGGGTTTAGTTTGTAGTAAAATAGTTGATTTAATTCCAGCTACAGGGTTAATTTCTAAAGGTCTTGCTAATCGATAAAAGGAAATACCATTACCAAACTCTTGTGTAATAGGATGTTGTCCATAATCAGTGACAATCGGAACAGCTGGGCCTAGTCCTACCGCAGATCCGGAAACATCCACAGCTAAACGGTTGTCTAAAATAACACCCCATTCTTTAAGTAAACCCTCAAGATTAGTCTTAGTATTGGGGTCAATCATTAATAGGACATTTCCACCGCCATTCAGATAATCTTGTAGGGCCTTGACTTCCCTATCAAATAATTCTCGTTTAGCACCAGCTACGACTACAACAGATACATCTTTTGGAACTTGAGATTTTTCTCCTAAATTCAGTGGTGAACCACTATAATTTATATTGCTTAATCCCTGAATAGCTTGTGAAATTCCCCCTTGACCTGATGTTAAGGAATGTTCGCCATGACCTTGCACAAAGTAAACTGGAGTTGTGCTTATACTGTTAACTTGTTGCAGACGATTTGTTAATCTAATTTCTGACAACCGTTCATTGATATTTAGTTTTTGGACTAATTGGCGGTTATCTCCCGATTCTAGGTACACTTCCCCATAATCTTGAACACCAAATTTATTTGCTAGAGTTGGTCTAGCTTGGGGGTCTAAATACTCAAATTCAAACTTGGAACTTTCTCGCCGATAGTTTTCTAGTAGTTCCTTGTCTAGGGGATTTCTGTTAACATCAAATATCCATACTTTAACTGGTTTTTCTAACCTCCTGACTAATTCTTGAGATTGAGGTGCTAGGCTAAATAATTGGGTTTCTGTTAAGTCTTGACGCAGGTAATAACGAGTGCCCAAAAAGTTAAGTAACCCCACAATTGCGAATACAGCTACAATGACAATCAGAGCATTAGCACCTGCTTGAGTGGAACGACTATTCCACCATTGATATTGCTGAGTTTGCAATACTATCCACAAACTAAGGGTAATAGTTCCTGCAATCAGGAATATCAGGGGGATGATTCCCCAGGTTTCCCCTACTATTCCAGATGTTAACCCGACAGCAAGTAAAAATAATCCTAAAAAAAATAAGTATTTTACCGGTTGGTTTTTTTTGATAATTTTCATTTGTAATTACTGATTAGTCATTGTTTCCCTAATTACCGCCGCCCAAAGCGCAGTGCATCAATTGACTGGGCCGTGAGAAAAATACCCAAGAATATATAACTACTGAATAAAATCACGGCGCTGCTATCGAAAATACCTTGAATCAGGGTATTGTAATGTTTTAATAATGAGAAATGACCTAGTATTTCTCCCATAGTTCCACCGATCCCCTTAGCAATCACATCAACAAACAATAATAATAAAATTACCGCGAAGGTGAGGACAGCAGATAAAATAGTGCTGTCGGTCAGGGAGGAAATAAACATTCCTAATGATAATATTGCCGCAGCTAGTAAGATTAAGCCCAAATTCCCTAGTAAGGTAATTGTGGGCGACATAGGTGGGTTAGATGCACTGATGGCGATCGCCTGCAAGATAAATAAGGGTACAATCAGGGTGGTAAAGAATGTGAGTACACCTAATAATTTACCTACTGCTACCGCCCAGTTAGTCACTGGTGAGGTGGCTAACAGTTCCAAAGTACCCAGCTTGCGTTCTGACCCATACAATCCCATAGAAAGTGTAGGTAAAATAAATAACAGCAACCACCCCAATCTATCCAGGAATGCACGGATAAATTCATAGGGGACATCTATAGGTGGGATTGGTATATTTAGCTGTTGTCCTTGGAGGTCTACTTGGGCAACAGTTGGTAAAATCCCATCAGGCCCTACTAAAATTGTTACAAAGAATAACCCCGCTATCAACCAAAATACACTGGCGATCGCATAGGCAAAGGGAGAGATAAAATAACTCTGTAACTCTCGGCGATAAATAGCAATAATATTACTCAGCACTATACCCATTAAAGCTCCTTAGTTTGGTGAATCTGAATCTAGATTTTTTTCTGCTGTAGTCAATTGCAAAAATACATCTTCTAGGGTAGCGCTAACACGTCGCATTTCATGTAATCCCCAACCCGCAGTGACCAATGTTGCAGCAATATCTTTTCCCGCTTCCATTCCAGGTTGGGAAATTACCCGCAAGTGAGCGCGGTTGTCATCACATGGATGATTACTAGAAACAGATTCTACCAGACTTACACCGGGGATATTTTGCAAAGTTTGTGTTGCTAAATCACCATCTCCCTCAATTTCTATTTCATATGCTGACCCACCTGATAACTGGGTCATCAGGTTTTCTGGTGTATTCGTGGCCACAATTTTACCCCCGTTGATAATAGCGACACGGCTACAAGTCATACTCACCTCCGGCAAAATGTGGGTAGACAGAATAATGGTGTGAGTACCAGCGAGACTTTTAATTAAATTGCGGACTTCAATAATTTGTCGGGGGTCAAGTCCCACAGTGGGTTCATCTAAAATAATTGCTGGTGGGTCGTGGACGATCGCCTGAGCAATACCGACTCTTTGGCGGTATCCTTTAGATAGTTTGCGGATAATTACTTGGCGCTTATCTTCTAAGTTACAGCGTTTAATCGCTGCTGTTACCTTCTGGGGGCGATCGCCCGGGGGAACACCTTTAATTCTGGCGACAAAATCTAAGAATCCCTCCACGGTCATTTCTGGATATAACGGCGGTGTTTCCGGTAAATAACCAATGCGTTGGCGAACTGCGAGGGAATTTTCATGAACATCAAAGCCAGCAATTGCGGCTTTACCCTTGGTAGCTGGTAAATAACCCGCTAAAATCCGCATGGTTGTAGTTTTACCCGCACCATTGGGGCCGAGAAATCCTAAAATTTCCCCAGGTTCAACCCTAAAGGTAACATCATCAATAGCTGGGGTAGAACCGTAAGTTTTACACAGATGTTCGACTTCAATCATCGTTCTGCTCGCAAGAAAATAAAATAGAGAATACCCAACAATCTTAGATCACTTGGGGAATTGTCCTCATCTCAGGTACTGGGACTGGAAATTAAGTAACATACAACAAAAGGTTTCTCACCTCACCTCGCTTCTGACCTATATCAAATTCTCCCTTCTCCTTGCTCAGGAGAGGGGTTGGGGGTAAGGTTGTATACTTTATCAAATCCGCACTATGTCCAACCAACGCAAAATTCAAACTATATACACCGATGGCGCTTGCACTGGTAACCCTGGTCCTGGGGGTTGGGGTGTAGTAGCTTATTTCACTGATGGCGCAGTTCATGAAATGGGTGATGTTGCCAATTATACGACTAATAATAAGATGGAGATGACAGCGGCGATCTCAGCTTTAAAATTCTTCCATGAATATCGACAAAGTGAACCCATTATCCTGTATACCGATAGTGAATATCTGATTAACTGTATCACCAAGTGGTTACCAGGATGGAAAAAAAAAGGCTGGAAAAAGGCTGATGGTAAACCCGTCCAAAACCAAGACCTATTAGAAATTCTCGATCAACTGAATACTCCACAAATAAATTGGCAGCACGTGCGCGGGCATTCTGGTAACATAGGTAACGAGCGCTGTGATGTGATTGCTCGCTCATTTGCCAGCGGTCAAATCCCATCTCTACAAGAACTATCTCCTACTGATTCCTATAAATCTTTACATTCTTTAGGTGAAGGCGACTGGGAAAAGGTAGCCTGTTATGAATCTAAATCTACAATAGTTCACAAAAGTACACAAGAACACAGTACTTTTATGTCAGATATAAATGCCATGGAACCATCCACTGTAACAGATGCGGCCACAAATGAAGAACAACTATCGACAACAAGGGTCAAACAACTGAGAAACTTGGTGGAGACTCTGCGTATAGCTGACGAGATTGCCGAAAAAGGCTATTTAATTACCAGTTCCGAACTAGCAGACTTGATGGATGTCCACGCCAGCGCCGTCACCAGTCGGGGAGACGAGTGGCGCTGGCGCAACTGGATTGTGTCACGGGTCAGACGAGAAGGAAATCAAATTCTCTGGGAGTTAGAACGAGGCGATCGCCTAGAAACGGAAAATGAAATATAACTAAGCAATCAGTTATACTTCCTCCCCCGCCATTCCCTGGGGGTGCGCAATGCTGAGAGGAAGATTCGCAATACAGCTAGAGGGTCAGCTAAGGGAGAAAGCCAAAATAACCAACCACCTTGAGCAGTTTTGCGGTCGTAAGAAGGTGCGATCGCAAAAACCAGAGCAAAACGGATGACCAACAGAAATATATTTAACCCCAATAAGAGGGGTGGGGAGGAAACTAACAAGCAAGTAGAGACAAGCAACAGAGGTAAACCTTGCACTGCAAAGAGTAACCATAAATCACCCCACACTTGACCAGGTAGAGATGCGTCTTTTAAATCCAGACTGCGACCCCATTCCTTCCAAGTTTCCCTTGCTCCCTCATACATCCGCACTTTCAGCACCCGGGAGCCATCCAGGAAGCCCACTTTAAACCCTTGCTGTGCAATATGTCGCGCCAAGGTAACATCATCACAAAAAGAACTACTAGCACTAGTATAACCACTGACGGCAGCCAAAACAGCACGGCGACACAAAAAGCATTGACCATTAGCCATCACCCTTTCCGGCTGGGTCGTGGTAATTCCCGCCGGGTCGAAGCGATAAAGCAAAGTCATTAATAATGCCGGTTGCAGCCAGCATTCACCGGGATACTTGAGAATGAACTGGGGTGAGAGGGAAATTAAATCATATCCCTGGGCTTCTGCAGTTTTCACCAAACTAGCAACTAGTCCCGGATGTGGTTGGGTATCAGCATCCATCCCCAGAAACCACTCACTTGCTTCGGAACTATACAAAAATCCGTTATGTAAAGCCCAGGGACGACCCACCCAATTAGGCGGTAAGGGGTCATCTGTGATTAACCGAAAGCGCGGATCTTGCTGCTGTGCAGTTTTCACTAAATCCGGGGTTCCATCTTGGGAATTACTATCTACGACAATAATTTCCCGCACTTCGTAACTTTGGCGGCTTAAGCCAGATAACAGCGGACTAATACGCAGGGCTTCGTTAAGGGTGGGAACTACAACGCTCACACTACCGAGAAGTTCCGGTGTTGGCTGTTGGGGTGTAATGGGGGGATACCTTCTTGGCCCCTTCAACAGACGGGAAAGTAAAATCGCCGTTGCTGGTATTTGAATAAGTAGCAATAGAAAAGTTATGACGCTTTCTACTGTTAAAGCGTTTTCCACAATAAAAATATCTAGCAATGAAAATGGTGATTACACAAAAAATTGGGCAGGAGACATGAGTTTTTCCTTGTCTTCGGTAGTCTTCCTGTCCCCTAATTTTATTTCAAGGCAACTTCGATGTTTGCCACTGAAATTTGGTTGGTGGTTGATTGGGTATCAGTTTGGTTAGATACTGCTGACCCTTTTAACCACAGTGCTAGCGCTGGACCTACTCCTAGGAAACAGCCCAATACTACCGGGATGGAGAATCCCGCCGCTAAACTCATGACTGTAGCAAAGCCAAAGTTGGCTAAATATACTACTAAGGGTAAATTCAGCTGCGATCGCTCAAATTTGATGGGGTTGTTTTTCCATAGTAAGGCGGAGACGGTCATAAACACCGCACCAGTACCCCACCAACCCGCAAAGTTTTGATAAGGCATTCCAAAGAAAGCCCCCGGTTGATGCCAATACCAGAAGGGTAGAGAAGTTTGGCTCATGGCAGGATCAAGCACAAAATCCCAGGAAGTCAACAGCAAGGAACCTAAAGCAATAGCAACAATATGTCGCCACCAACTGGGTTTTGTGTCCACTTCTAACCCAGCACGGGCTAGTAGGTAAGAAACGCATCCCAAATAAAACCATGATAGGGGAATTGTGAAGGGCACTAAACCAGAAATTTTATAGCCCAAGCCGCTCAAATAGCTATAGTGACCGAAAGGAAATCCTGTACTGGTTCCCAGTAGTTCACTGGTCAGGGAAATCAATATTGCTGGCAGCATAAATGCCAAAATTCTCCCTAACCCTAAGGTGCGCAAACCATACAAAAATACAGCTGCGGTTCCCAAGATCATATAGACTACACCACCTCCAGCCATACTCCACTGCATGGCAGTTTGTCCAATTTCAGAGAAATGGAAAATTACTTCGGCATTCGGCACTACTATTAGTATGCCTACCAATCCAAAGACCATTGACACGATGTGGCCAATTAGGCCTACGCGCTCCGCGATTACAAGTTGTTTCATGATCAGTCCTTAACAAGATGTGACGTGTGGCTGCTGGGCTGTTAATAGTTTACAAATATTTACGCAAATATTTAACTAGTTTGTACCATTATTCCCCTGGAAGTTGTTAATTTTTCTGAGTAAGTGCATCATAACCTATTGAACTTATACTGTTAGCAGCCAATTACGGCAATCATGGCGGGTGAGAGGATGATTGTTTTGCTCACTGGTGACGACCAACACGCGATTCACGAACAGATCAAGCAATACAAAGCAAAGATTGATTTTCAATCTCAAACCCCTTAGTTGTTTAAGTCAGTCAAGGAAAGTTGGTTAATTCCTCAATTAGATGAATCAATTTTTACTTTGAGTTTGTATGCTTGCATGATCTTCTGAATAAAAATCTGTTTTTATCTTATAGCCTTTGTCAGTCTAGTGAGGTACAGTAACAACAATGGGTAAACCAATTATAAATATCCCATCGTTGTAATGTCTTGACTGACACCCCAATTTTCTTTGCCAACTCATGAGGTTTAAACATAAATACACTTATAGGTTTGTAGATAAGTGTATAGGTTTGTCAATTTAATTTTCAACTAGGCTACTACTCTTTGGGTCTCTTTTTCTGAGGCGTGCAATGTTTTTTTTTAGGCTAATTTCCATCTTCTGTAACATCCGGTCTACTGTAGATATACCAATTGTTATTCCTGTTCTTTCTTGAAGAATTAAGCGAATTTCTCCCAAGGTGGCATCATTCTTGGCTTCAACTATTTCTTGGAGAATATTAAGTTGTTGAGAATTTAGCTTTGTAGGAGTTTGTTTTATCCTCCGTTTAGGAGCAATACTTTGTGTTTCTCTATATTGCTTTAGTAATTTCTCCACAAAACTTAAACTTACACAGAATCTTTTTGCTAATTGACGTTGTGATATTCCACTTTCCAAGTATGTATCAAATATTTTTTGGCGAAAGTCGAGAGAATATGCTTTCATTTTTACCATTAAGTAGATGGACAGCCTTATCTTAATCAGTGTACCTCATTAGACTGGGAACCGCTATATAGCAACCGCCAAGGAGGTTAAAACCCAAAAAGCAAGACATCCTCAATCGCATCTCGTGCGGATTCGACTTTTTAACCAAGACCAACATTTTTCAATGGGTTGTCCATTCCTGACTCATCGAGGTATACAATCTTCTCCACAGGTAACTTAGACAACTGCGTTACGAAAGCCTGTCGTTTGACCTCATCGCGCTCACGGTAGCCATAAGTGTTTTTTTTCGCCTAAAACCAATTTTTTTCAAAGCTCTTGAGATTGTGCGATCGCTAATTTCTTCAGGCCAAAGTCAGGCCATCTCTACTTGGGTTTTATCGCCATGTACCGAAGCGAACTCACGAAATTTTTCCCATCGGTTTTTCGCTTCAACCATAGGGTGATGGTGTTGCGACTAATATTAAACATTTGACTGGCTTGAGTTTTCTTCAAGCCATCGAGTTCAATCCCTTGGATTACTTTTTGACGAAGGTCGTAACTGTAAGGCTTGGGCATATACCTGTAGCAAGCGATCGCTTCACATGAAAAGGGACTACTTATAGTTTATGCTTAAATTACCTTGGCGGTTGCTATATTTGCGGATATCGCACTGGAGAACATAACGACTGGAACGAGCAAATTCAAGGATGTTTGTATGGATTTAATCACCGAATTAATCATTCTATAATGGCTAGGCCAACCCGTCTTAGATTGAATGTTAGTTTGAAAACACTACCTTGGATTTCTTTAGTACTCGTCTCACTGAGTTACAGTACATTGGGTTGGGTGTTATCAGATAATAATGCCCCTCTTTATCTGTGGATATTACTTATATTAGCTATTTTAGTTTTAGTGGCGAGCTTAACTGTTTCTGTGTCGGTAATCTCAAAATATTCTAGTCTATTAGTTAGCTCAAATCTCAGGTCTTTTACTGTTGCCACTCTAGGCGCTTTATTGTTTTTTATGATGCTAGCTTGGTTCGGTATATTTCTGGATATGTTGCTGATTATTTGTGCGGGTATCTTGGCGAGAATTGACTGTCAAACCGCTGGTTTCACACAATTACAAGCTTTTTTAATTATCTTGCTCTTTTCATTAGGGGGTTTAGGTTGCGGTCACTTACTATACTTGGTATCTTCAGGGTATGTGTAGTGGTTGGAGAGGGTGGGGATTACCCACCCAAGCACATCTAAACTGTAGCTGTCTCCCCTGGGGTTGCAACTGGATAAACACTAACTTTTTTGCGGGCTTTACCTTTTCTCTCAAAGGCTACTAAACCATCAATTAAGGCAAACAAGGTGTCATCGCTACCAATACCAACATTGTTACCGGGGTGAAATTTGGTTCCCCGTTGACGTACGAGAATGTTTCCCGCTAGTACGGTTTGACCACCGTAGCGCTTGACTCCCAAGCGTTGAGCATTAGAGTCGCGTCCGTTACGAGTACTACCTGTTCCTTTCTTATGAGCCATAATTACCTCTTGTGTTTTCTTTCTTTATTATTCAGCTACAGCTTCTACAGGGGAATTATCAGTATTCGTATCGGCTGATACCTCTTCTGGAGCAGTAAATACCGCACCATTCAGGGTGATGGAATCAATCATCAGTCTAGTAATTTCTTGCCGATGTCCGCGTTTTTTGCGGGTTTTCTTTTTCGGCTTCATTTTATAAACTATGACTTTGCGGCCTCTCAGATTCCTGAGAATTGTTCCTTCTACCGTCGCCCCTGTTACTAACGGCTGTCCTATGGTGACTTCGCCGTCATGCTGCACTAGTAATACTGAATCTATTGTAACTTTTTCGTCGGCTTCGATATGGAGCAGTTCAATATCGTAAAAGCGACCAGGTTCAACTTTTAGTTGCTTGCCGCCAGTTTCAATAATTGCGTAGGTCATGAAATTGTCCTTGAAGTTGCCGTACAGGTAGCTGGCTTTAAAGGCGATCGCTCGCTGTTGCTAGCTTTTGTGTATGTCTACCTGATCCGAGCAGGAATAAGACAAACAATCCATAACTATACTTATATTAATCTGCTTATGTCAACTGTGATTGAGGGGTTTAGTTGAGTTTTAAATATTACTATAAGGTGTTGAGTTTTGAACAACCAGTTCAAAACTCAACAGGGGAATTTGTTAATTTCTCGCCCCTAACTTTTGACCGACACCATTTTTTTGTGCTGGGTCGTCTGCGGGTAATTCCACACCAAAGACCCGCCCAAAAGCCTTTTCTACTTTGTAGCCAGAATCAATGGACTCTAAGGGGTCTTTGCGGAGTCTATGACGCAGACATAAAGTAATTACACGTTTGATATCATCAAGAGTGACTTCGGTCCGACCTTCAAAAGCGGTTAATGCTTTGGCTGCGCGGTTGGTAACAATATCACCACGCAAACCATCAACATCTAGTTCTGAACAAATTTCGGAAATTTTCACCCGCTGCTCGTAGTCAAGTGTGACTTGGGGCAACAAATTCTGAGCATTGACAATTTTTTCTTGTAATGCTTCCTGTTCAGATTGATATTTTTGCAGAAATTCAGCCGGATTTTGGTCAAATTCCGCCCTTTGTTCCACAATCTGCACCCTTAAAGCAGGTTCTTTGACGGTGTGAATTTCTGCGTGCATCCCAAAGCGGTCTAACAGTTGGGGGCGTAATTCACCTTCCTCGGGGTTCCCAGAACCTACCAGCACAAACCGGGCTGGGTGGCGAATAGAAATTCCTTCCCGTTCTACAGTGTTCCACCCACTAGCAGCAGAGTCGAGTAATACGTCTACTAGGTGGTCATCTAGCAAATTGACTTCATCCACATAGAGAATACCTCGGTTAGCCTTGGCTAGCAATCCCGGTTCAAAGGCTTTCACACCTTCAGATAAAGCTTTCTCAATGTCGATGGTACCACAAACTCGGTCTTCTGTAGCTCCCAATGGTAGGTCTACCATTTGAACTTTTTTATGAGTCACGGGTATTTCCGCCCCCTGTTCCACCATCTGGCGAACTTCATCGCTCATCACGTCGGGGTCTTTGGGGTCACTATTGAAGGGGTCATTGGCCACAACTGGGATTTCTGGCAATAAATCCGCCAGGGCCCGGATAGTCGTGGATTTACCGGTGCCGCGATCGCCCATAATCATTACACCACCGATTTTGGGATCAATCACGTTCAACAGCAGCGCCAGTTTCATTTCTTCCTGGCCCACAATTGCTGTAAATGGGAATACCACGCGACGCGCACTGGCCGTGGATTGAGCAGTTGGAGTCACTAAATTACCTTAACAATATTTTTCTTATTACCGTTCTCTATTGTGCCACAGTTAGGAGGTGAAGAAGCGACTACAGCAGGTTGGTAATTTCAAATCAGCCTCTGAGGTAGTGACACTGCATGGAAATTTAACTCAAATTTATTTAGATGTGAGTTCACAGTCGAGCGCGTTAATTTAAGTACATAGTTAATTTAATTTAAATAGCCCCGGTCGATGAATCAAAACCTTAATTTAACTTCCAGCCAAGAGTTCCCCACTCATAAAAATCACAGTTTTTCCCCACTACAGCTATCTGTGAAGCCATTGATTATCTTTACTCTAGAGCTGCTACTAGCAATACCCCTGGGTTTAGTCTTAGTCAAATTACACGTGGGCGGAATTGCTTGGATATTTGGGGGACTAGCCTCGGGTGCTATAGTTTTACAAATATGTCGGATTGTATATCAGTATGATCCCAGTCCTAATCGCCGGGCCCGCAAGGTGGGAATGGCACTTGTAGGCTTAACTGTGGGTGCATCCAGTAGTGGTAGCGATTTAACGGGTTTGGCTTCTGGGATTCCTGTATTTATTTTTCTGACTTTGTTCTTAATAGTTTGTGGTATCTGCATTGGCTACATCTACTCTCGCTTGAGTCAAACCAATTTATTAACCTCTATGTTGGCGACGGTTCCCGGTGGTGTGGGAGTTATGTCATCTATTGCTGCGGATTATAATCGTAATGTCACCCTTGTAGCTTTGGTTCAGGCTATTCGTGTTACATCTGTTGTATTACTGATTCCATTCATTGCACGGTCATCTGTTGCTGATGTTCTCCAGGCTGAAACTTTACCTGTGACAAATACAGTAGTAAATTTTGACCCGTCTCAATTAGGCTTCCTCTGTTTGGCGCTGCTAATTACGGCGTTGGTAGTTTATCTGGCTGGATTATGTAAACTCCCCGCTGCTGAGTTTTTTGGTGCATTATTAGTTGGTCTGGGGTTTAATCCTTTGCTCCACTGCATACCTGTTTTGGCTGATGTGACTTTTAATCCCCCCGGGTTGATAAAATTATTAGGCCAAATGCTTCTGGGAATTACCATTGGTGAATATTGGGGAAAGAAACCTAATATTGGCACAAGAGCCATTAGTTACGGTTTTATGTCTGTGGCTATGACTCTAGCTGCTGGTGCGATCGCTGCTATGCTGGCCATGCAGTTAACTTCTTGGGACTGGTTAACTTGTCTACTGGTTACCGCACCAGGAGGAGCGCCAGAAATGATCCTGGTGTCACTGACATTAAATCATGATGTCGAAATTGTCACCACTGGTCATTTAATCCGACTGATTGCTATTAATAGTTCCCTACCCCTGTGGATCTTTTTGTTTCGCCGTCTTGATACCCAACTTTCTGAGTCAGTTTAATCCCCCAATGTTTCCATGACTAATCACCAAGAATTAGATGCTCATCAATGGGTCAAAACTCGTTCATCCGATCCAAAAAAGCTAACTAATGCTAACAAAAGTTGGCTTTTTCTTCGGTGTTTCACCCTAGCAGTGTCGGCACTATCTAGTCCACAGGCTAACACGATCAATCTGACCGCTTCTTTTTTTTAAATTAATCGCCGCGTTTAAATCTCTATCACTTTCAAAGCCACAACTATCACATTTAAACACTCTTTGAGATAATGACAGTGATGATTTCTTTTCTCCACAACTTGAGCAAGTCTTACTACTGGGATAAAATCTATCCACAATTACTAACTTACTGCCATACAGTTGTGTTTTATATTCCAACTGCCTTCTAAATTCATAAAAGCCCATAAAATAATCGGGTGCAGGGAAAATTTCAAGGTAAATTTCCCGCGCAAGTTGAGGGAGATACTACAACTTTTGTTTTTGATATTTTTCCTACCTATCCTAATCCCTTGGGCGCAAATCCCAAGTTTGCTGAATATAGCCCATATCCCATTTATCAGGCTTCGGAACTATTTAAGTTGGCTGTAAGGTCACTGATTTTACACACTTACCCTGCTTACTTCAGGATGAAATTAATACCCGTGTTCCTCTGTACAAGGAAGCCCCAAAGGCTGTTTTAGATGCTGAGGATATGACCTCGTGGCTATACTTCCAAAAACACTTTCAGGCTTACCTCGCTGGTGCAATTTTCCCCTTACCCGAAGCCGAAAGGTTATAATCGTTAAAATTTCTGCATATTGTGGCTCTTGGGGTCAAAGCCCCTAGAAAACCGCGTGCTGTCATCATAGCAAGCCCCAGTTAAATCAGCTCCATACAACTTGGTTAAATTCAATTTCGCCCCCCGGAGATTCGCCTGGGTCAGTTTCACTCCAGATAAGTTAGCCCTGGTTAAGTTGGCTCGCGCTAAATTGGCTTGACTCAGGTCTGCTCCCCACAGTTTGGCTTGGGCTAGGTTGGCTTGACTCAGATCTGCTCCCCACAAGTTAATTCCCGGTAGGTAGGCGGCTATGAGCTTGACTCTACTTAAGTGGGCAGCGGGGAAATACCTCTGGCCTGCGTTATAAAGTCTGATTAGTTCGTTAGCATCCATGAGTTTCTTGTGTGAAATCTCTATTTCTAGGATAGTCTGCAATGGTTTTTAACGCAGAGGGGCGCAAAGGTACGCAAAGGTACGCAAAGGTTATTTTTTCAGGGAGATTACTTCAAAATCAAAGGCACCAATTAGGCGGTTATCAATGTAAACCTGTATTTGATGCTGACCACCAGGATCTCCAGGAACCATTGTCCAAAAGTTATCAATAGTACCGTCAGTAGTATACACTGTCCGGGTTGTTACAGCTTGCATACTATCAGCTGATAAGGACAAGCTTTCACCATCCTCTGTAGCCCATGTTTCTGGAGGTTTTGGCAATCGCAGCACTTCTCTCCATGTCACCTGACCTCGGTAATTCTTTAGTTGAATCCTCCATCCGTATTTACCACCTTGGTATAATAATACTCTGGTTGTCGGAGTAAAGTTACTTTGACCTTGGGGGTCAACTCTGAGTACTCCAAACTCTGCTTTACTGGGGGTAATCAGTTGCCTGCTGCTGGAGTGATGGGACTCTCTACCATTATCTGCTAAAGAAGGCAAGGCTGTAGACGCTATGAACCCACATATCAAGATGGAAGATGTTATTACAATCCTCCCAGCCCAATTTCTATTTACCACAGCAAATCTTTTTGGTCGGTTACTGCTATATATTCATCTATTCTACTTGGTTTCCGGGGTCATTACCACAATAATTCCGAATCAAGGCGACAGGTGTATTTCCAAAATGACTATGTACAGAAATTTTTGTAACCATTCTGTACCAGGGAACACCGGAATACAAAAATATTCTGTATAGGGGTTTATAAATGGTTTACATAAATTACATGACATTGCCGTTATGAACATTACTATATATGGATAAGTTGCCGGAAGTATTTTCTCAATAAATAGTTATCATCAGTAATGGTCTATCTATTGTTAGTGTGAGTTGGCAACATATAATTTTACTTATATGACCTATCTAATATTTATTTAATAATTACCTGTTGCCCACCACAAGTGTTGAATGTTAAGAAAGAGGTGATAAAAATAGCCCAAAATATGGTAAATTTTGGGCGAAGGATTAAAATAAATTAATTGATAATGATTATAAATTCATTTCCCAAGATTGTCAAAGACATCCTCAGACCGTTGCCAAAAATGGAAGACCCCGAATACTATAAACTGCGTAACTATGCCCTAGATTTTCTCTTTAACAGATTTGCTCACGATGATGTGGGTTAATTTTGTTCAAAGTTGTGTTTCTGATTGTTGCACCTGTTCACCAGGACTAGGGAAGCAAACTGGATCAAGGGATGGACTAGGCGAATTTAACTGCGGTTGTTGCGATGACGCTTCCATATTGCTATCACTGAAGTATGAGCCGACAATCTTGTCATAGTTAGAAGCAACTGCTAAAAATACGCCACCTAAAATATAAATGGGTAAGGGAAGGTTGAATTTTTTTAACCAGTCAAACAGTTCTGCTACAGCAAATAACAATAAAAAACAAGCCAGCCAAACCCTCATTTTTCTCTCCCCTGTGTACAACTGTATTTTTAGGGTGAGGGCAAATACTCACCCTGATTTATTGGTTAAATATATCACGTTGTTTTTAAGCCGGTTTATGAGCAATAAAATACTTGCTCATAAAGTGCACCTGGGTGGAAATATTCTCAAAACCAGCTTGCTCTAAACGTCCTACTAGGTCATCATGTGTATAATCCCGATAGTAAGGTTCATGGAACAGTAGGGGGAAAGATTCCATGTTTACAGTAAACTCAGGTGAGTCACTCATTTGAATGGAATCGCAAATGACGAACACTCCCCCCGGTTTTGTGACTCGGAAACATTGTTCAATCACTGTTTGACGCACTTTTGCTGGTAACTCATGGAAGAGGAAGACGGAAGTTACCCCATGAAAGTAGTTGTTTAAGTAGGGTAACTCTTCAGCGTTAGCTTGTAAGAGTTGGGGTAACTCTCCAGGAATTTCCGAGAGTTGTTGATTGGCTTTGCGTAAATATGCTGGTGATAAGTCCACACCATACAAGGATGCTTGAGGTAGAGACCCCCGGAGCATCCTTAATGTTCTTCCAGTCCCACAAGCTACGTCTAAAATACGTATTTGTTTTGCTGGTAGGGAATTAAAGGCTTTTAACCCCTGCTTTAAAGGGGACAGTATCCGCCTTCGCATGGGGTCAGCTGTGCCACTAAACAGGATTTCTACCTGTAAATCATATAGGTTGGCGGAATTGTCGCTTAAATAGCCGTTGGTTTGGTTATGGAAGTTCTGCACATAGTAGCTGGGGTAACCATCTGTTTCTATTTCTGGGGAAAATTCTTGATGTTTCTTTTGTTCGGACCGCTCCCAGATTTGCGGTAGCTCTAGGCATACCATGGGATAGTAACGGAAAAAATCTGACCATGGTTGGTCAAATAGCAGGCTTTCGGGATATACCCCTTTTTCTGTATCTTGCCAATCTGTTTCTAGTAACTGATTTATTCTTTGCTGTAGTTTGAATAAAACCTCCTCAGTCATGGGTTTCCCCCTTTGTCCTAGGGTGGGATGAATCAGATTCATCAGCCTTGAACTTAAAGTTTTGTGAATTACACCAAAATAAGTTTTACCTTGTTGAAAGGCTTGATAACTCAGCTTAGTTAAAGTCTCAGACATGAAAATACTCGGGTATTGAAGGGGATTTATTACTTTTCTCAATTATATGTAAAAAATTGTAACGAACAAAACTCTCTGTGTGAGATCATGGCTAACTGGACAAAATGTAAATTTTTGTAAATAAATTCCAATTCTGTAACTTTGGTTACAGAATTGTTGTTAATATAGTGGGGTAGTAAATGACCATTGATTACGAGAACCATAAGGGAGACTGTGTTATGTCTATTCAAGATAGAAGTCGGATGTTGGCCATGCGTCAATATCAGCAGGTGAAAAACCGTCAGCAGTCGATGCTAATGCGTGCGGCACAAGAACTCGGTCTTCCTGAAGAATTATCGGACTACTGGAGTCCCATTCAAGGGAAAATTGACCCCACCACGCGCTTAATTTATGAAAGTAGCCATGTTGCTATGAGCTAGTCTCAAGATGATTAAAGTTCCTGTCTACCAAATTTTTGACTGTGATTAGTAAAAAAAAGCCACCCCAGCAGGGTGGCTAAATATTCACTGCTAAATTAAGTTAGCAGTCGTAATAGAGGTAAAACTCATAGGGGTGAGGACGTAGCTGCATCTGCTTAACGTCATTAGCTAGTTTGTAGTCAATCCAGTTTTGGATGAAGTCTTCTGAGAAAACGCCTGTTTCTGTCAAGAAAGCATGATCATTTTCTAATGCTTCCAATGCTAATTCTAGGGAACCCGGAGTTGAGGGAACTTTCGCCAGTTCTTCTGGAGAGAGTTCATAGATGTTTTTATCTAAGGGTTCACCGGGATGAATTTTGTTTTTGATACCATCTATACCGGCGCAGAGCATGGCCGCAAATGCTAGGTAGGGGTTAGAAGTAGCATCAGGACAACGGAATTCTAAGCGCTTGGCTTTGGGGTTGTCGCCAGCTAAGGGAATCCGTACGGAGGCAGAACGGTTACCTTGAGAGTAAGCTAGGTTAACTGGTGCTTCATAACCAGGTACTAGGCGCTTGTAAGAATTAGTTGTGGGGTTGGTGATGGCTAAAAGTGCGGGTGCGTGCTTGAGGATACCACCAATGTAGTACAGGCCCATTTCACTCAAACCAGCATACTTGTCACCAGCAAATAGAGGTTTGCCATCTTTCCAAATGGATTGGTGACAGTGCATACCAGAACCATTATCGCCAAAAATTGGCTTGGGCATGAAGGTTATGGTTTTGCCGTATTTCTTGGCAACGTTTTTGATGACGTATTTATAAGTCATCAACCAGTCAGCTGCTTGTATTAGGGTACCAAAGCGGAAACCTAGTTCGCACTGACCACCGGTGGCGACTTCATGGTGTTGTTTCTCAATGGGTACGCCACAATCTCTCATGGTCAGTAGCATTTCGGTACGGATGTCTTGGAAGCTATCCGCGGGTGATACTGGGAAGTAACCTTCTTTGAAGCGTGTTTTGTAACCCAAGTTGGGGCTTTCTTTTCTCCCAGTATTCCAAGCACCTTCTACTGAGTCTACATGGTAGTAGCCTTCATGGGCGTTTTGGTCAAAACGGACATCATCAAAGATAAAGAATTCTGCTTCAGGCCCAAAGAATGCTGTATCACCAAGCCCGGTAGAAACTAAGTAGTCGATCGCCTTTTGAGCAATCACACGGGGACAACGGTTGTACCATTCCCCTGTCCGCGGTTCTTTAATACTACAAACTATACTTAATGTTGGCTCTGTCATGAAGGGGTCGATCCAAGCTGTGTTGGAGTCGAGTACCATCATCATGTCTGATTCGTTGATGCTTTTCCAACCCCGAATACTGGAACCGTCAAAGGGTACGCCATCTGAGAAGGAACTTTCATCGATTTGGTCATGGTAGACAGTTAAATGTTGCCAAGTACCTAGTGTATCGATGAATTTCAGATCAATCATCTGAATTTTTTGGTCTTGAATCATCTTCAAGACTTCTTTTGGGGTTGTCATTTTTACTCCTTCTCTACCAATTTTCTAAAGTAAAACTAGAATCTTCCAAAGCATCCTCACCCAGATGATCTGAATTAAGTTGTTGATGACACACTTGGAATATCATAAATCCTGGACATTAAAGAATTTTGTATTTTTTGTTACAGCTTATCTGGATTACAGGTTATATTAACCTTTTCCGGAACATCTGTACAAAACTTAAACTTCATCTCATCAGGGGTCAACTTTGGCATAGAATCCTTAATTAGCGGGTAATCTGTTTTTGTGCGGCATTTTATTTTAAATACAATGGCACAAAAATTTACCGGTGCATGACTGCAACCAAATTAATATCAAAAGATAGCATTTATTGGGAGAAGAAAGAATGCGCGATGCAGTAACAACCTTGATTAAGAATTATGACGTTGCTGGAAGGTATTTTGACCGGAATGCGATCGACAGTTTAAAATCTTACTTTGAAAGTGGTACGGCACGGGTACAAGCTGCTGCTGCGATCAACTCTAATGCGGCGGCGTTGGTTAAACAAGCTGGTTCTAAGTTGTTTGAAGAACAACCAGAGTTGATCCGTCCCGGCGGAAATGCTTATACAACCCGTCGTTATGCGGCTTGTCTGCGGGATATGGATTATTATCTGCGCTATGCTACTTATGCCCTGGTTGCAGGTAACATGAATGTTTTAGATGAGCGGGTACTCCAAGGACTGCGGGAAACTTATAATTCTTTGGGTGTACCTATTAGCCCTACGGTTTTTGGTATCCAGATTCTCAAGGGTTTGGTTAAGGAACAAGTTGCAGCTGCTGGTATTACTGATACTAGCTTTGTTGATGAACCTTTTGATTATATGACTCGTGAGTTGAGCGAGCAGGATGTTTAGAAATTAATTTTTGAATCAGGGATAATATAATCACCGCACTTTGGCTTTTTTGACAAGGTGCGTTTATTGTTTTTAATGTGACATGAGAACCCAAATTTACAATGATTTAGGAGAGTTAATTTAATTGGTGAAGCAGCGACTTGATACGCTATTAGTAGAGTTAAATTTATGTAGTTCCCGCGCTTTAGCACAGCGCTTAATTCAAGCAGGGGAAGTAACGGTTAATCAGCAGGTGGTGGATAAACCAGGGACGGAGGTTGATACTACTGCGGAAATTAAGGTAAAACAGCGATCGCGTTTTGTGTCTCGCGGTGGGGAAAAACTGGCTAAAGCTTTAGAATTATTTACAATCCCCGTGGAGGGTCGCATCTGTTTAGATGGGGGTATTTCTACCGGTGGTTTTACTGATTGTTTACTCCAAGCTGGGGCGAAAAAAGTTTACGGTATAGATGTGGGTTATGGTCAAGTTGACTGGGGTTTAAGAAATGACCCGCGGGTGATATTAAAAGAACGTACTAATTTACGTCATCTTACACCCGCAGAGTTATATACTGATGAGCAAATACCTGATCTGGCGGTGGTGGATGTATCGTTTATCTCCCTAACCAAGGTTTTACCAGCTTTGTGGAAATTAACCCAATGTCCCCGGGATGTAGTATTACTAGTTAAGCCACAGTTCGAGGTGGGAAAATCCCGTGTAGGTAAAAAGGGTGTTGTCAGGAACCCTGATGACCAAGCTGATGCTGTTTTCCAGGTGTTACAAGTGGGTTCTCAATTGGGATGGAAGTATCAGGGCTTAACTTGGTCGCCTATTACCGGCCCAGCTGGTAATATTGAGTATCTTCTCTGGTTAGGAATGGATGGGGAAACACCACCGCCTGATTTAGATATAATTCAGCAAATGACAAAATCAGCCATGGTAGATTTTCGGAGAGTTTAAACGTCGTAAATAAGACACTCTAGTGCGTCTGGATGTTTTTCACAGTAGGTTTCTAGAGCAGTTTTGCGGTGTCGTTGAGCTTGTTGCTGATGGGCTTTTTCTGCTTGTAGTTCTTCGACGATATCCCACGCTACAGCACAGCTGGCGGAATTGTCTCCTTGAGTTTCGCAGGTTTGACGAGCTTCCACAATAGATTCTAGGATAGCTTCATCTAGGGTTTTATTGCCGGAGTTAACAGCAGATTGAACAGCTTCTAGGGATGTTGTCATGATATTTTCACCTTGATTGATGAATATTGACTGTTAGCTTTATAGGACTTCAAAAGCTTATATTTCTAGTGTAGATAAGCTGATGAAAATGGTTTGGTAGTGAATCCCCGTCTGGAGGTAAAAAGCCAAAAATATCAAAAGAAATTTTGACGATGGCTCTAGTTTTTTTGCCTTCGTTTTTATTTCTGTTGTTTCCTCAATTTTGCACCCAAAATTCTCAAGTCAAGAATCACCGATAGCGTAGGGTGGCGTAAGCCATACTTTTAGGTGGGTGAGTATGTCAATATTTTGTTGCTAGTTCTTGTTGTAGGCGGTAGAGAATTGTATTGTGGTCAACCTGAGATAGAATTTCTTCAATTACTGTGCTAGCTCCTAATTCTCCCCAAGTACAACCTTTTTCTAAGTAGACTTGAGCGGCTTTACCTACTGTGTATGCACCATAACCCGCAATACCAGATTGAGCGATCGCAGTTCCAGCATAAGCTGTAATATTGAGGGGATTTTCACCACTAGCGATCGCCGCTGTGGTTTTACCTAAACCCACCATCATACTACTGGCGATTTCTCCTAACAGCAACCCACCGGAACTTAAGAAAATGGTCTTTAAGATTTTGCTGGCTTCGTAGCTAGTCATGGGTAAGCCATACAACCTTGCTAGAGAACGAATTAAAACTAAATCAGCGATCGCACCACAGATAACATCCAAAACTGGTACAGGATTTAATCCTACTGCCAAAGCCTTATATTTAGTGAATTTCCAAATAATATCTTCAGCTTCTTGGTTGCGGAATTCCATAGTTTTTTCAGCCATGGTTGCTGATGCATCCCGAGCTTGAATCAGTGCATTTAGAGCTAGAAGCGATCGCCCTTCCCGATTGAGAATAGATAAAATTGTCTGTTGTAGTTCCTCCACCAGGGGGGGTGGTGTTTCCCACTCATAGGTCACCCGACCATCTGGCCATTCTACCCGCACTTCTAGGGGTGCTGGTTCCGCGGACACCATAACAATTTCATCTGGTAGTAAAGGCGGTGCTTGGGGGTATCCTGCGCCTAGCTGTTGCAAATTGTGATAGATTGCTGTGCGGTCTGTTTCTGGATATAAATCTATTTTATTAAATACTAAAATCAGGGGTTTTTGTGCTTGTCTTAGCTCTAACAATGCGCGATACTCAAGGCGCGTAATATCACCTGAAACCACAAACAAAATTAAATCAGCTTGTTTGCTTACTTCTCGCGCCATTGTTTCCCGTGCTTCCCCCGCAATTTCATTGATTCCAGGCGTATCAATTAACTCAACTAATACCTTACCTCCCGGTTGCCAACGCACAGAACGCGGCCACTGAGTTACACCGTTGATCGGTCCTGTTTGCAGGATTTTCGCCCCCAGTAAAGCGTTTAATACTGCTGACTTACCCCGACTCACCAAACCAAAGGCTGCAATTCTAATCACATTCGAGTCTAGTTTGCTCAGGGTAGAGTTTAAGGTTTCTAATTCTGGTTTGAGCAACCCCAGTAATTCTGGGTGGGAGCTAAACTTTCCCGACTGGCGATAGCTTCCGTGGCGTAGCCCTAGATGTCCATACCAAGATAGTGCTTGTCTAAGACTAGCACGGGCGCGGTTTAAGTGAGTTTCTTGGAGATTACGCACAAGGTAAGCTTAGGTATGGGAAATGGGGGCAAAAAGCTAGATTCTATCTACCATTTTACCATTGAAAATAGGGAGAGATTGAAAATAGGTTAATGATATTTTTATTGTAAATTTTAACAACACCATGATATGGTGAGAGCAAATAAATCAAAGTCCTTTCAATTGTTCAGTAGTCAGCAGGTCGGAGTAATCTCCCAGGTCGCAATCTCTATAGCTACGCCACGCAAGCTATCGGTAGCCTTAAATATCTGGCATTGTCCACCCTAAAATTTAGCTTTAGCCTTTGGGTAATTAGAAGTATTTCAAGCTAGTTACAGCAGAAAACCAAAGTAACTGTAATTCCTTTTGGATGTAGGACTCAATGAATTAAGCCTGGAGATTTGGCTTTTTGTGAGTTGATCTGAGCTATTTACCAGGTCAGGATTCCCCCACAGAGGTAGATTAGTGGGAGTGCGCCAAAATACTGGTAATTTATTTGATATGAATAACAACCCTAGGAGGAAATTTGAAGGTATCAATTTTGCGGCGAGAGTGGTTTTCTAACACTCGACAGGATATCATGGCGGGGGCTGTTGTGGGACTAGCTTTGATTCCAGAAGCGATCGCCTTTTCCATTATCGCCGGGGTTGATCCCAAAGTCGGGCTTTACACCTCATTTATTATTGCCGTGATCACCGCCTTTTTAGGAGGTAGACCGGGGTCAATTTCCGCGGCCACGGGCGCAATGGCGCTATTAATGATTGATTTAGTCAAAGATCATGGCTTACAGTATTTATTCGCCGCCACCCTCTTAACCGGGGTGTTTCAAGTTGTGTTTGGCGTGCTCAAACTGGGTCGCCAAATGAAATTTGTACCCAGAGCGGTAATGATTGGCTATATTAACGCCTTAGCGGTGTTAATTTTCCTGGCCCAGTTACCCCAACTCACCAACGTTCCCCCCACAGTATATATATTAACCCTCCTGTCTTTGGTAATTATTTACATTTTACCCCGCTTTACCAAAGCAGTACCCTCCCCCTTAGTAGCTTTAGCAGTGATGACGATCGCCGCCATGGCGCTAAAACTAGAAGTTCCCACAGTGGGGGATATGGGAGAACTACCCAAGAGTTTACCCTTGTTTGCTTTACCCCAAGTCCCCTGGAACCTGGAAACCTTAAAGATTATTTTGCCCTATTCCCTCACCTTAGCGATCGTGGGTTTATTAGCTTCCTTCCTGACTGCTGCTTTAGTGGATGAACTCACAGATACACCCAGCGATAAAAACCAAGAAGCTAAAGGACAAGGTATTGCTAATATCGTCACTGCCTTCTTTGGCGGCATGGCAGGATGTGGGATGATTGGACAATCGGTAATTAATGTCCAGTCTGGTGGTAGGGGGAGACTCTCCACCCTTGCGGCCGGAGTTTTCCTATTAATTGCTATTTTATTTTTACAGGATTGGGTCAGACAAATGCCCATGGCTGCATTGGTAGCCGTAATGATTATGGTGTCTATTGGTACGTTTCGCTGGTCATCCTTTCAGAATATTCGCCGCATCCCCACCACGGAAACTGCGGTCATGTTAACCACAATGTTTGTGACTATTTTTACCCGAAACTTTGCCCTGGGGGTAGTTACCGGTATCGTCATGAGTACTTTATTCTTCTCTAACAAAATTGCTCAGTTAGTGTTTGTGGATAAAGTGCTGAGTGAGGACGGTTCCCATTGCACATATAAGGTAGCTGGTCAAATTTTCTTTTTATCACGAGATGAATTTCTCGCTGCTTTTGATTTTACCGAACTAGTGGAGCGGGTGACTATTGATCTGACTCATGCTCACCTGTGGGACCAAGGAGCAGTGGAGGTACTTGATAGAGCAGTGCTGAAATTTCGCCGTAATGGTGCAGATGTGGAAGTCCTAGGACTAAATGAAGCTAGTGCAACCTTGCTGAATAAATTGGCTATGTATCCTAAAGCCGATGGTTTGAACAAACAATAGTATTTTAACAGCATCATGAAAAATATTTTACTTTGTACCGATGGCTCGTTTTTTGCAGAAAATGTTTATAAATATGGTGCTTGGTTTGCTCTCAAGTTTGGTTGTCACATTAATGTTTTATTTGTGACTGATATCCGTAGCCAACAAGTAGCTTCTACTGGTAACCTCAGTGGTACTATTGGACTAGGGAGCGCTGAAAACTTATTGCATGAGCTGGTCAATTTAGAACATCAAAAAGCCAAGCTGAATAATCAACGCGCTAGATTGATTTTACAAAATGCTGCGGCAATTCTCAAAGCTGAAGGTGTCACAGATGTCCAGTTAACCAATAAAACGGGGTTTTTGGTAGATTGTTTTGATGAGTTTGAGAAAGATGCAGATTTGATTGTTTTGGGGAAACGGGGAGAAGGTGCAGAATTTGCTTCGGGTCATTTAGGGGCTAATATAGATCGCATTGTGCGCAGTAGTACTAAACCATGCTTAGTTACACCGCAGGAATTTAAACCAATTTCCCGCCTGTTAGTGGCTTATGATGGTAGTGTTACGGGTAACAATATTCTCCAATTTTTAGCCGCTTATCCTGTATTGAAAGATTTAGAAATTCATTTGCTGACTGTGGCTAAAACTGGGAAGCTGGAAACGGCAACTCAAACACAACATCAAGGTAAGCTATATTTGCAAACCGTTGGATATGAGCCAGTTTGTAGTGTTTTAGAGGGTGACCCAGAAACGGTTATCACTAATTATATTCACCAAGCAGATATTAGTTTTTTGCTCATGGGCGCTTACGGTCACAGTCGCATTCGCCATTTAGTCATTGGGAGTACCACCGCTCAACTGCTCAGAAGTACCAAGATTCCTCTATTGTTATTCCGTTAGCTGACTGCGCTGTATTCCCACGCTTCTAAGCGTGGGTTGTTTGACTATCTCAAAAAAAGCTTTAATTTCAGGCTTTCTCGGTTGTGGGAGGGAGCGCAATGGGACTTAATTCTAGTTCTGGGTGGTCTCCCTTAACTTGGTCTAGGTTCCACTGGTTTTTAAACAACAGTACGGGACGCTCCCAACGGTCTTTCACCACAAAGGTGTTAAATAAACGCCCGACTTTATCCAAAATATCCCAACCTCCAGTTACCCAACGCGCTACTGAATAAGGTAAAGCTTCTAAGTAGGTCTCCACTCCGTACTCATTGACTAGACGAAACTGCACTACTTCAAACTGCAGTTGACCAACGGCTGCTAAAATGGGGTTACGTTTGCTTTCATCTGTGGAGTGTAAAATTTGTACGGCTCCCTCTTCTTGTAGTTCTGTTACTCCTTTATTAAAATTCTTATATTTCGTTGGGTCGGCATTCCTCAAGTAAGCAAATAGTTCTGGGGAGAAGGAGGGTATACTGGGATAAATCAACTTTTCGCCCATGTAAACAGTGTCTCCAATGGCAAATGTCCCCGGGTTATTTAAACCTACTACGTCCCCTGGATATGCTACCTCTACTGTGTCTCTTTCTTGGGCGAATAACTTCTGAGGGTGGGAAAGGCGCACTGTTTTACCTGTGCGCGCATGGTTAACTACCATATCTTTTTCAAATTTACCAGAACACACCCTTAAAAAGGCAATGCGATCGCGGTGTTTGGGGTCCATGTTAGCTTGTAATTTGAAGACAAAGCCAGAAAACTCTGGATATGTCGGGTCAATTTTACCTTTGTTACTTTCATGGGGGGTGGGTCTGAGTCCATATTCTAAAAAGGACTTGAGAAACAATTCTACCCCAAAGTTATTCATCGCACTGCCAAAAAACACCGGGGTCATTTGACCTCGATGCACTGCTTCTAGGTCTAGGGTTGGTCCCAAACTATCCAAAATTTCTAATTCTTCTTGCAGTTGGTGATACAAATTTTCACCTACAAGGGACTCAATTCTGGGGTCATTGGCGGCGATAATAGTATCTGTGGCTTTTTTTGTACCATGGTCGCCACTCTTTTGAAACAGATGTACTTGCTGGTGTTGACGGTCAAAAATCCCTTGAAATTGGTCTCCTGTGCCAATTGGCCAATTAATTACATAGGTTGACAGTCCCAATTCCCGCTCAATTTCATCAATGAGTTCTAAAGGCGACATACTGGGACGGTCTAGTTTATTAATAAATGTAAAGATAGGTAGGGAACGCAGTCGGCAAACTTCAAATAATTTGCGGGTTTGGGTTTCTAGCCCCTTGGCTGCATCAATGAGCATGACTGCATTATCCGCAGCTGCCAAGGTTCTGTAAGTATCTTCACTGAAATCTTGGTGTCCTGGTGTGTCTAAAAGATTGAGAAGAGAATTTTGATACTCAAATTGTAATACTGTGGAGGTGATGGAAATCCCTCTTTGTTGCTCCATGGCCATCCAGTCTGAGGTGGCGTGGCGTTGGGAACGACGAGCTTTGACCGAGCCAGCTTGTTGAATTGCTCCCCCGTAGAGTAGGAGTTTCTCGGTGAGTGTGGTTTTACCCGCGTCTGGGTGAGAGATAATCGCAAAGTTGCGCCGGCGTTCTATTTCTTGCGGGGCGATCGCATCCCGTAATTCTGTTTGCATAAGTTGAAAATTTTCACCAACTGCTCTATTGTCAAACCGATGTAGTCTATCTTCAGACAAGCTGTATGATCATGCAAGACAAGCAATCATTAGAGCAGTCCTATGGTGGCCACTGATCACCAATTTTGATGCTAAATAACCTAATTTTTTTCAAGCTACAAAGCTGCACGGCTGAAAGACAAAAAGTTTTTACATTTTCCTTTTCTAATTATACAACTAAATCCACTGTTTTCACTTCCCCAGTCCCAGGAAGAAACTACCACCAAATGCGATCGCCATGTTCATCTAGCCTTGCTGCGCGAATCACATCAGAAATTTCTTCTGCGTCTTTGACATGGTGGAGTGCTTTCTTTGTGCCATCAGGATACTCTACCACAAAGTACGTTGGGACTGTAATCTGGTCGCCTGTGATATCTGGCACATTTACGGCTATCTGTTGGGCTTTTTCCTCTAGGGTTTTAGACTCGTCTATAACATCCCCTGGGTTGGCGGTTAAGTTTCTTTCTTTGACTGTTGCTGCTGCGTCTTGATCGTCGTCACTGACTGGCTGATCTAGATTGTTGAGTTTCTTAGTCATGATGTTTTACCTTGGGGAAAATTTATACATCTACTAAGAACAATCTAAAAAATTATCCCTGTGATGAGTTCCTTCTCTAGAGGGAGAAAAACACAAAAAACAGGTTATTCGGCGCAGTTGACAATTAAGTGTGTGAGGGCATCAATCAGGCGATCGCCTTCCATGGGTATAATGTCTTTACCATGCATAATTTCTTGAGTAGTCACGAAGTGGACTAAGGAGCCAATGAGAATTCTGGCTGTGGCTTCGGGGTCAGGTATTTTTAATTCCGGGTGAGCTGCTAAATATTTACTGATGGTCTCTATGGCTGGTTTAGCGATGCTGTAAATAAAAACTTGGGCTAACTCGGGAAACCGCGCCGACTCCCCCATTAACAGCCGCTCAAATGACTGATATTCTTTATCTTTGACCATCTGCTCTAAGGCGGTCACTGCTAACCGCCGTAGGACAACATAGGGTTCTCCATGTAAGGGTTGTGACCCCAATATGGAGTAAAACCTTTTTCTGGCTAATTTCTCAATTAATGCTTTAAATAATCCTTTTTTATCTTGAAAGTAACTGTATACTGTTGCTTTAGAAACTCCTGCTGCTTCTGCTACCCTATCCATACTCGCTGCTGCATACCCACGAGCTAAAAATTCTTGCATCGCCCCTTGCAAAATTTTTTCCATTTTCTCTACTGAGTTCGAGCGGTCAGTTTCTCCACCTTTTGGGCGTATCATGTGCCAATAGTCCTTAACATTATCAATATTTTCACACTTTTGTTAGTAATCCCTTGACTAAACTACTCGGTTTAGTATAATTCTATTATAGAACTAAACCGTTTAGTTTTGTATTTTGGAGTTCATTCTGGGGATTATGTAACCATAGCAGCGATTCCTAGTCTACAGAGGAAAAATGTAGGTAATGACCACAAAGAAACTATCTATCTCTCGTGTACAGACTAATACCTCAGTGAAAATTTTGAGTTAGTGGAGTGGAAAGCCATGATTATGTCCAAAATTCACCGGACAGTATCACATCTATTTTCTCTGGTGAGTGATAAAAGAGAGTTAGGCGGGACATTTACCAAAATAGGATTTTTTCTGATTTGAATCAGCGTATTTGGAATTGCTTAAAAGGTATGCTATTGTGCAAAACTCAAAGCTAGATCGAGCTATATCATCATCCCCATCGATTTTACGTCCGCCCCTTGTTATAGCCATTATTGTATGTTTAACTGTAATTGGTACTAGTGTTTATACGGTATTTAAATTTCAGGATAAATTAAATCAAAATGAGTCCAGCCCAGCAGCAATAATCCCTGAGTTAACAACCGTAACAGCACTAGGACGCATCGAACCAAAAGGACAAGTGATTAAAATTTCTGCTACCATGTTGCCGGAAGGAAGTCGGGTAGAAGAACTTTTAGTCACACAAGGCGACTGGGTAAAAGCAGGGCAGGTGATAGCGATTTTAGACAGCCGCGATCGCCTGTTGGCGGCCTTGCAAGAGGCTGAGGAACAAGTGAAAGTAGAACAGGCGAACTTAAAGCGCATCAAAGCAGGTGCTAGACGTGGAGAAATTTTAGCACAACAAGCGATAATTGCCGGCTTAGAGGCAGAACGCCAAGGTGATATTGCAGCCCAAGAAACCACTGTAGCCCGATGGCTGGCGGAAGTGGGGAATGCGGCGATAGAAAACCAAAGATATGAAGAACTGTATAAACAAGGGGCAATATCAGCCTCCCAAAGAGACAGCAAGAGCTTAAAACTGGAAACAGCCCAGAAAAATTTACAAGCAGCACAAACACAGTTAACTCGCACTCAGTTAACTAGCCAGGAAAAAATTAACGCAGCTAGAGCAACACTTAATAGCATAACTGAAGTGCCACAGGTGGATATCGAAGCAGCTCAAGCCGAAGTGAATCGGGCTATAGCAGTTATGAAGCGGGCCCAAATCAATCTCCAGCAGGCTTATGTGCGATCGCCTCAAGATGCACAAATATTAGAGATCCATTCCCGTCCGGGAGAATTAATTTCAAGTAATGGTATTGCTGACATTGGGCAAACCAGCCAGATGTATGTAGTTGCGGAGGTTTACGAAAGCGATATCAATAAAGTTCATCCAGGGCAGAAAGTAGAGGTATTTGGTAATTTTGTACCTATTGAACTGCAAGGGGTAGTAGATCGGATTGGCTTACAAGTGCGGCGGCAAAATCTCATTAATACAGACCCCACAAGTAATATTGATAACAGAGTCCTTGAGGTTTATATCCGACTTGATGAAACTTCCAGTCAGAAGGCTGCCAAGTTAACAAATATGCAAGTTAAGGCAGTGATTCAACTGACTAATTCGTAATTAGTTACACCAATCAGCAATGGACAGGGGGCTTAACTATGTCAATTTTCCGATTAACCCTACTCAGCACGACCTATGATGGGACTAATCCAACAACTGCGACGACGCACGCCCCTAGGATGGCTGCAACTGAGTCACGAAAAAAGCCGCCTGCTGGTAGCACTCTCAGGGATTGCTTTTGCGGATGTTTTGATGTTCATGCAGATGGGCTTTCAGACGGCGCTATATGACAGTAACACTAGACTACATCGCAGTTTACAGGCAGATATTCTTTTAACCAGTCCCCAAGCCCGTAGTATGCAAAATATGCCGACATTTTCTCGGCGGCGGCTTTATCAGGCTATGGATATACCGGGGGTGAACTCAGCAGAAGCAATGTATGTGAATAACATCATTTGGAAGAATCCCCAAACCCACCGCCAGACATCGGTACAAGTCATTGGTTTTAATCCAGATCAGCCAGTTTTTGATTTACCGGAAGTGAATCGGCAGTTACAGTCTATCAAACTACCTGATACTGTGTTATTTGACCGCAATGCCCGGGGTGATTACCAACAGGCGATCGCCAAAATTAATCAAGGTGAAAAAGTCACTACTGAAATAGAGGGGCGGACTATTACCATTAGTGGTTTATACACCGTCGGGGCTTCCTTTGGTTCTGATGGTAGCTTAATCACCAGTGATCAAAACTTTTTACGGTTGTTTTCTAGACGCCCAGCCAGCAATATCAGTTTAGGTTTGCTCAAGGTCAAACCCGGTTATGACCCGAAAAAGGTAGCAAAGGCTTTACAAGCCTACCTCACAGATGATGTTAGGGTGATGACCCACCCAGAGTTTATTGAATTTGAAAACAATTTCTGGCGCACCAACTCCCCCATTGGCTTTATTTTTAGTTTGGGTGTATCCATGGGGTTTGCTGTGGGGGTGATTCTGGTTTATCAAGTTCTTTCCACCGATGTCAATGCCCATGTCAGGGAATATGCGACTTTTAAGGCTTTGGGATATCGCAATTACTACTTTTTAAGTGTAGTGTTTGAACAAGCTTTGATTTTAGGAGCATTGGGGTTTATTCCAGGGGTAGCAGTGTCTTTGGGACTTTACCAAATGACTCGCACCGCTACAAATCTACCTATGTATATGACCGCTGCCCGGGCTTTACAGGTGCTGGTTTTAACTATCATTATGTGTTCAATTTCTGGGGCGATCGCCACTCGTAAACTACGCTCTGCTGACCCGGCGGATATGTTTTAGATGGAACTATATAGCATTTACCCGGCTCGTAGGGAACAGGGAACACCGGAACAGGGAATAGGGAATAGGGAACAGGGAACACCGGAACAGGGAACAGGGGATAGGGAATAGGGGATAGGGGATAAGGGAACTTGGTGTGTACTTCATAAGCATGAAAAAGGCTTGAAAAGGTAAAATTTAAAACTGCTATGCTTCCAGTCATTTCCATCCGCAATCTCGATCACTACTTTGGACAAGGTTCATTGCGTAAGCAAGTTTTATTTAATATTCATCTAGAGATTCGACGTGGTGAAATTATTATTTTGACTGGACCCTCTGGTTCGGGTAAAACTACCCTCCTGACTTTAGTGGGTGGGTTGCGTTCTCCCCAGTTTGGTAGTTTGCAGGTGTTAAACAGGGAACTTTGCGGTGCTAGTGGGGCAGAATTAGTGCGATCGCGACAGCATAACGGTTATATTTTTCAAGGGCACAATCTGCACCGTAGTTTGACAGCACTGCAAAATGTCAGAATGGGTTTGGAACTGCACAAGCATATTGGACTTGGACAGATGCAAAGCCGTTCGGCTCTGATGTTGGAGCAGGTAGGTTTAGGAAATCACCTGAATTATTATCCTGACCAATTATCGGGAGGACAGAAACAACGAGTAGCCATCGCCCGGGCTTTGGTCAGCCATCCCCCTCTAGTTTTAGCGGATGAACCGACTGCAGCTCTTGACAGTCAGTCTGGTCGGGATGTGGTCAACCTGATGCACAAACTGGCCAAGGAACAGGCTTGTACAATCCTCATGGTGACCCACGACAATCGCATTCTGGATATTGCTGATCGTATTGTGCAGATGGAAGATGGTAAACTAGTTGATACCTCTGCTGTGAAGGTAAAAATTTAACCAGATTCGCGTAATTCCCCCCTTATTTCCTGAGTGTGAGCGAATATGTATCGGTTGTCCTATTTGAGTCTTAAAAGGTGGAAACCCAACCGCCACATCATCTTGATTGGCATCTTTACATCTGCTTTAGTTGTCATCTTGGCTTTACCTCTACTTGCTTTGCAAGTACAACAGGTAACTCCCAGCAATCCTCAGCTGGGTGATACTTTATCTGTGGTAATTAACGTCACTAATCCAGAGATTGTTAGTAATCCCACTGTGTTATTAGGTAATAATTCTTATCCAGCTTTTCCCATCGACTCTGATAAATATCGGGCTTTAATTCCTACAACTCCGCTAGATCAAGCCGGCAGGATAACACTCAAGGTTACCGGGGATGGTCAAGAGCGAAACTTGGCAGTAAATTTGCGTCATCGCACCTTCCCTACACAACGGATTAATTTACCACCGGGAAGGGCCGGGGTCAAGGCCACAGAACATGAACTAGAGCGGGTAGCAGCTTTCAAAGCACTACAAACCCCTCAAAAGCATTGGAATGGCCCCCTGGTGAAACCCAATGCCGGTAGGATTACTACCATTTATGGTGTCCGGCGTTACTATAATGGTGAATTTGCCGCAGATTACTACCATCGTGGGATAGACTACGCTAGTCCTACGGGTTCGCCAGTAGTGGCGCCGGCGGATGGAACAGTTGCTTTGGTAGGTACGGTATCGGCAGGGTTCCGAGTTCATGGCAACACCGTTGGTATTGACCATGGACAGGGAGTAACTAGTATTTTACTACACCTCAATAGTATTAAGGTTAAAGAGGGTGATTTTGTGACCGCTGGTCAAGTAGTTGGGACAGTGGGGTCTACCGGCGCTTCCACCGGTCCACATTTGCACTGGGGTTTATATGTCAACGGCAAATCTGTTGATCCTGTCCCTTGGCGATTTGGTGCTATTAATTAAGATAGGTAAAAAGTCAAGGCACCACGGAAACAAGGGTGCCGACTGTTAGTTTATTATATAATGAACGAACATCCTCATTACGCATTCTTAAGCAGCCATGAGAGATCGCAAGTCCCAATAAGTGTATATCTGGGGTGCCATGAAAACCAATTTCATTGCGTCCATCTGACCAAAAACCAATCCATCGGTCTCCCAAAGGACTATCGGGACCTGATGGAAATATTTTATCAGTGATGGGGTGCTGCCAAATCGGATATTTTTGCATATCCCTCACCCGGAAGGAACCTGTAGGGGTCTCCCAACCCTCTTTACCTATGGCAATGGGGTAACTGGCTATGACTTCACCTGTATGGTAAACATAGGTACGGCGATCGCTTAATTTCACCACTACTTCTATATCAGATGATTTGAGTGTAGATAACCCCTGAGAATTGGGGCTTTCTCCAGGAAGCACTGATGGTCTTTTCAGGAATGACTCATTATTTTGGGTGGTATTGCTGAGTGTATCTGATATCTCACTCACCCCGCTATTCTCGACCACCGGTTGCTGAGTGGATTTATTCCCCAGCGCCAATTCCCTCAGTATAGTGTCATTCATAATACTTCCATAGGCAGGTTCCATGGGGCTGTGAATTTTTGTTAGCCGCCAATGGACAGCCAGTGATAAAATGGCAGTGCCAAAACACATAAACATAACTATACGCGCCACAGATTCATTTCTTACCATTGCCATCGCTTATTGTTTATCTTGAACATCTTCAGGGGAATAAATGGTTTTTGAGTATGTCTCAAATTATCAATAATTTATCAGCACTTATCTGTTCTGTTTTGACATACTTATTATGTTTGTCAAGGTTTTGATAGCATTTCCCATGCTCGTTCAGTAAACATCCCAAAAATTGTGCTAAAAAGTCAGGTTTTTCGTACATTTGACCATATTAACAGAACTGAGCTTCAATATATTTTTCAATATATTTACACAAAGCCTCAAAATTTTGGCTAAAAACAGACCTTGACTTGATCTGTTGATGTCCTAATTTGAGATACTACCATGTACCAGTTAGAGATCCGTCACTGTTTCCCGGAACATTGCGCCCATTAGCTTGTCTAATAGGTAGGGATGATTTAAAGTTCAGTACGATCTATGAGCCAATCGATTAGTGTATCCTGGTCAACTGTGGATGCCAGATACCCGGAAGCATCGGTGCTTGACAAACTCTCTAATCACGATCTAATTTTACGCTGTCAAACTGGACTGCGTCCAGATCGGGCTGCATTTGCAGAGCTATTGAAGCGCTATCAAAGTCAAGTTGAGCGAACTTTATACCACCTGGCTCCAGATTGGACTGACAGGGCTGATTTGGCTCAAGAAGTGTGGATTCGAGTCTATCGAAATATTAGCCGATTACAAGACCCCGTGAAGTTTCGGGGCTGGTTAAGTCGGATTGCTACGAACTTGTTTTATGACGAGTTGCGTAAACGGAAGCGGGTAACTACTCCGTTGTCATTGGATGCTCCCCGTATACTGGACGATGGCCAGATGGATTGGGAAATTCCAGGTGATACCCCAGGACCTGAGGAAGTCCTGACAACTAGGGAGTTTTACGAGCAACTGCGAGAGGCGATCGCGGATTTACCAGAGGTATTTCGGACGACTATTATTCTCAGAGAAATCGAAGGGATGACCTATGAAGAAATTGCCGAAATCACCGGTGTTTCTTTGGGTACTGTTAAATCCAGAATCGCTAGAGCTAGATCCAGATTACAAACTCAGTTGCAAAATTATCTAGATGCTTAATTTACAAGACATCCTCTTAGGGACTTGTCAATAAATGTGTTTCTCGGCTAATGGCAAAGTTTAAACAGTCCCCCTCACATGAGGCCTAAGATGAATTAATTCGGATTTTTCTCTGCTTTTGCCCGCATATGAATGGGTCATAATGCTACAATGAAAACTAATTCTTCATTTGATGACCGTGACCTGTGGCTCAATCTTCAAGATGTGTCAGATGGGACAGGTCACCGTACTAACGAATCAACGGGTGCTATGGATATGGTGGAGCGCGATCGCTTCGAGTTATTGAGTGCTTACCTCGATGGAGAGGTAACAGCTGCCGAAAGTAGGCAAGTGGAAGAATGGCTGGAAAACGATGCCTCTGTCCAATGCCTGTATACCCGGTTACTAAATCTCCGGCAAGGTCTGCGGAGTATACCAGTACCAGCAGTTCAGCAATCATCAGAAGTCACAGCTCACCAAGTGTTAAAGCGTGTGCAGCACCGGCGTTTGCGTCTAATTCTGGGGATGGGAGGAACTGCTGTGGCGGCTTGTCTACTCTCTGCTGTATCAACCTTGCTACCCGGTGGTAAACTGAACACACCACAACTGGCGCAAAAACTACCAGCAGGGTCTACACAAGACACTATGGAGTCTCTAGTGGCTATTTCCCCCCTGATGGTGGCGTTAAATAACCCAGTCATCGAAATTCCCAAAGCTGCAATGGCTTCCCCAGAAAACTCTCTGAATTTCGAGCCTCCTCTGGGGGAAAAATAACCAGAGATTAATTCATCCAACCGCGTTATCAACTATCATGGCTAAATGAGAGCCAGAATTGAAAATACAATCCTCCTGATTCACCACGATGACTTACCAGCCTTTAAAAAAGGTGGTTCTGTGGTGAGGAATTCTTACTTTTGGTCTACATTAATTTAATGAATTTATAGTCATTTATGTACATTTGTAGTATAATATTATGAGTGTACGATCATTAAATGAATCAAACTATCTGATTATGCAAAAAAGGTAGGGATAAGTTATAGAACTGCGTGGCGTTGGTACAAATCCGGCGTAATCACAGGTTATCAACAACCTACAGGAACCATAATTATTAACCTACCTGAAACTAACCAAAACCCTAACAAATCAGATTGATACTTTGGTGATTGGTAACAACAAACAGTGGAAGCAAGATATTAATATTGGTAAGCGTAACAATCAAAATGTTGTTCAGATACCCCACTATAAATTTATCCAGCAGTTGGTTTATAAAGCTAACTTAGCTGGCGTTAAAGTTATTATCAACGAAGAAAGTTATACCTTTAAGGCTAGTTTTCTTGACCTTGATAATATCCCCGAGTACCAAAAAGGGGCAGAACGTGTATTTAGTGGTAGAAGAGTAGCTCGTGGGTTGTATAAAGCTTCTAATGGAAGGTTAATAAACGCTGATTTAAATGGGGCGTACAATATATTAAGAAAAGCAGTCCTGAACGCTTTTGCAGACGGGATAGAGGGGTTAGGAGTAACTCCAATCAGGTTTACCCCTGGTAAAGTGACTTTGTAGATTTGTCTATAATTTCACAAACTCTTTAGGTAATTATTTACAGATCATTCAGCAGGATTTAGGTTTTTAATCTTTTGAATAATGCCAGAGTTACTATGTATCAACCATATTTATCTCCCGATGATTTGCCATCCCCAAAAACAATGCAAATGAGCGGCATTTGGCTAAGTCAACTAGAAGAAGCCACCAAAAAAAGCTTTTTCTTGGCTTGTAAGCCTACAGTACGCATTTTGTTATCCAGCTGTCACTGGTATTTCAAGGTCAATAGCGGCATTCTCATGTTAATTTTGGTCTGTCATGATATTAAAAGTTATCAGCACATCATGACTACTATTCCTTATTTAGCCAACCAGTTAAAACGATTTGCCAACCAAGCTAAAATTAGCGTTAGTTCTCCAGTCAATGAAGGTATACCCTGGATGACTCACATCAATGAAGTATGGACTGGGGAAGAATTTATCTAGTATTGAAACACTTCCTACCCCATATCTCCCATGTGTAGCAGTTTGATAACTGCTACATCTTTCAAAGTTTCACATAATTCACATAATATTTAATGGATCTACATCTATAGTTAAACTCACAGCATCAGGACAAAGCGATCGCACTGACTCCCAGTCAGGTAATTTTGGTAGCACATCTGGGGCAAACTTGAGTAATATTTGCCAGCGATAACGGTTAGCTACCCGCATGACACTAGCCGGTGCTGGTCCAAGGATATCAAATCCTGGCTGAGAACTTAAAGCTGTAGCGATAATTTGCGCCGTATTCTGGACTTGAATCACATTTAAACTACTCAAGCGCAATAAAATCAATCTCCCATAGGGAGGATAATTAAGTGCTTGGCGTTGCTCTAATTCAGTTTGGCAAAAACACTGATAATCATGTTGTTGTACCGCCCCAATTACCGGATGCTCTGGGGTGTAAGTTTGCACAATCACCCTACCCACATCATCCCCCCTACCCGCACGGCCTGCTACTTGGGTTAGAGTTTGAAATGCGCGTTCACTGGCGCGATAATCTGATAAATGCAGCAAACCATCAGCAGAAACCACACCCACCAGTGTCACTTGGGGTAAATCTAAACCCTTGGTAATCATTTGTGTTCCTACTAATAAATGGGCTTCACCCTTAGCAAATCGAGTTAGTAGGGTACGGTGTGCGCCTTTATTACGGGTGGTATCGCTATCAAAACGAATATAACTTAACTGCGGAAACTGTCTTGCTAATTCTTGGGCGACACGTTGAGTACCGCTACCAAAGAATTTCAGATAAGGTGAACCACATTCAGGGCATTGTTGCGGATGCAATCGCGTATAGTTACAGTAATGACAGCGTAGTAACTGCGGCGCTCCCTCTTCAGTCTGGTGATAGGACAGCGACACATCACAATGGGGACATTCCATCACATAACCACAACTGCGACAAGACACAAAAGTACTGTGTCCCCGGCGATGGATAAATAAAATTCCCTGTTGTTGCTTCTCTTCTAGCTGATGTAAAGCTGATTGTAGCGACCTACTAAATATAGAACGATTTCCCATCTGTAACTCTAGCCGCATATCCACCAATTCCACCGGTGGTAATGGGCGAGAATTAATCCGTTCGGGAAGGGAGAGGTAATAACTAGGAATTGGTGTAGAGGGGTTTGTCAGACCGACCCAACTTTCTAACGAAGGGGTAGCAGAACCTAAAACTAAGGGACAATTTTCTAATTCCCCTCGCCATTGGGCGACGGTGCGCGCATGGTAGGTAGGAATGGGAGAATCTTGTTTAAAGCTGCTGTCGTGTTCTTCGTCTAGGATGATTAAACCTAAATTTGGCAAAGGCGCAAAAATGGCGCTACGAGTCCCGATGACTATTTGGGGTTCCCCGGTGAGCATTTGTCGCCAGGTGTCATAACGTTCCCCTTCCGAAAGACCACTATGATAAACGCTAACTTTAGCTCCGAAACGAGCGCGAAAACGGTCTGTTAGTTGGGGTGTAAGTCCAATTTCTGGAACTAATACCAGGGCGGATTTTCCTTGCTTTAGTAGAGGTGCGATCGCTTGTAAATATACCTCTGTTTTCCCAGAACCTGTAATCCCATGTAACAAGACTTGAGCAAAACCATTCAAACCTTGAATATTTTTTAATGCATTTGCTTGGTGAGGATTTAAGGTTTTGGGGTGATCTGGTGCTAGTGCTAGTCCCTGTTCTGTTCGCAGCACTTCTTTTTCTTCGATGACAATGTAACCTTTTTGTACCATGGTCTTCAGGATCGAAGAACTAGCATTACAAGTTTGTAATAGTTCACTCTGCCACAATTCCCCCCCACGCCGCCGTAATACTTCCAGAATTTCTTGTTGACGCTCGGTTAAATTATCATCAATGGTGCCAATCAAGGTAACAGCTTTCTGTAGTTTTGGGCGATTGAGTCGCGGTGCTTCTAAATAACTTTCTACTATCCCAAATCGCAACAACTCCCGCACACCTTTGTACGCTGTTCTGACTTTTTGTTGCAAGTAGACTAGGCTATAGTCTCCTGCTGATTGACCTTGTAAAAGGTTGAAAATTTGTTGGGCTGGGGGACTAAGGAAAGTTAAATCTGAGGAGATTTGTCTTTTTATTTCTGCATCCCCAACTAGGCGGAGCCGACGTTGCGATCGCCCTAGTAATCCCGGTGGTAACGCTACCCGGATCACCTGAATTAAAGGCGTATAGTAATATGCAGCTACTCGATTTAATAATTCCCAATAACTTTTGGGGAAGAACCCTTCGCTGACTATCTCTTCTACATCCTTGATTTTTTCTGGTGGTAGATCAATATTTAGTTCTGCCAATAAACGAATGGCGATCGCTCCTACTTTTTGAGTACCAAATGGTACACTTAAAATATCACCTGGTTTTACTTTTAACTCCCTCGGCAATCTATAAGTAAAAAGTCCCGTAGTTCCTGGACAGTCTACCAACACTTCAATCCATCGATTCACATTTGCTGATTGGTAAGTTTCTCCAGGTTCAGCCACCAGTAAATGCAGCGATTTTATTTGATTTTTATACATAATTCTGCTAGTTTGTCAACAATTTTATGTCTGATTTCTACCTAATTGTTTGGGCGGCACACAGATTTATCAAAGATTTTTATTTCTCAGAGGTAAAATGTATTTGATCATACTTTTCTCTCCATAATACTTGATGATTTCCCAGTTATGTAATGTACCAGACAATTTTGTCTTAACAATTCGTGGCATAAATATTTAAAATCCTCTATAAAAAATCCAATTATCTTTCCAGGGATTCCGGAAATGGTCTGACTAACTACTAAATAGGATATAGTGTTTTTCATCCCCTTGATAGATATTCAACCCTTGGTACATATGAGATGCTTTTATACAAATAAACTATTTCCCAAAATTAGACTAGTCAAACCATGTCCTTTAGGAAGCTCGATGAAATCAGCACCGAACCCAAAGCCAGATGATGATTTATGTAGTAAATTCTCACCGATGAAGCAGAAAAAGTTATGTAACTTATAAAAGATTAACGCTAGGGGGTATTTACCTGAGTTTTTGATATTTGTTAAGGTGGATAAAGGTTGAGGGCATTTGACAGATTCGGGGATTGAGAAAAACTCAGGAATATCTGTGTTGGAACCTGAGAAGATAGTTTCTGGGGGACAAAACCAGTACTTCTTAGAGGTTCTATCAAACAGGAACCAAGAAAAAGCGGGTAGGGGCTGATTTTCACTAATGAATAAGCAATTAGCTTTCCGTGTATATTTTTCTGACAAAGGGGTGCATTTGTTGGTTAGGGAAAACTACCAAGCTTGAAGCAGCGTGTCATGAAATTATGTACCAAACAAAGCAAAAATCCCTAAAGGAAACTATGAACATTGCTGAATTGGGAACAATGGAAATACTAGAAACCACTGTCGAACATGAAGAAAACTCACTGGAACTTTTAGAATCAATGGTAGAGTCAGAACCCCCAATCATCGAAAATCTGGAATCAGAGGAACGTGATGGGGATGACATGGCTGCAGCCAGGCCTTCAGGATACAACAAAACTGAGCATGATGATGCTGTAGGCGCGTTTTTTAAAGAAATGGCGCGTTATCCCCTGTTAAAACCCGAAGAAGAGGTAGAGTTAGCCCGGCGAGTTAGGTTTATCGAGGAAGTAAGGGAGATCCAAGCTGCATTGGAATTAGAACTGGGACAGTCAACCAGTAAGGTACAAGTAGCCTCCCGGCTAGAAATGACAGAAAAGCAACTAGAAAGCCGCTTATACCAAGGTCGAGTAGCGAAACGTAAAATGATTCGCTCCAACCTGAGATTAGTGGTGTCCATTGCTAAACGATACCTGAATCGCGGTGTCCCGTTTCTGGATTTAATCCAGGAGGGTGCCATGGGTCTAAATCGTGCTACAGAAAAATTTGACCCAGACAAAGGTTATAAATTTTCCACTTACGCCTACTGGTGGATTAGACAAGCAATTACCCGCGCGATCGCCAATGATGCGCGAACCATCCGTTTACCCATTCACATTGTTGAGAAACTCAACAAGCTCAAAAAAGCCCAAAGAGAACTCAAGCAAAAACTCTCTCGGAATCCCAACGAAGCCGAAATGGCCCAAGCGTTGGAAATTAGTGTCCAACAACTGCGCCAATTGCAACAATTAAGGCGACAAGCACTTTCTCTCAATCACCGTGTAGGTAAAGAGGAAGACACAGAACTAATGGACTTGCTCGAAGACGAAGATAACCTGTCTCCAGAAGCAAAAATGAATGAAAACATGATGCGTCAGGAGATTTGGGATGTCTTGGGTGATGTCCTAACCCCCAGAGAGAAAGACGTAATATCTTTACGCTACGGTTTGACAACCAGCGAACCCTGTACCTTAGAAGAAGTTGGTAATATGTTCAATTTGTCCCGTGAACGAGTACGACAAATTCAAAGTAAAGCCATGCGCAAGTTACGCCGTCCTCATATCGCCAAGCGCTTAAAGGGATGGTTAATTTAATTCCTAATCGATAATTATAAATAAGGTAAGCAAAAAACCTCACCACCAACAGCAGTGTATTTGCCAATTTCTCACTATATGGCTAGTCCACACCAGCTACCAGGCCAGGGGTGAAAGCCAACTCATCTGTTTACCCGTGAGTCATCAGGTCAGGATAACCAACATCTCAAACCCTATGTCCCCTAACGGCGAACATAGTACCTAACAATTAAATCTTGCATTCTTGTTAAGCTGGGCTTTCTGTCTGTTTCTACTTTGGTTCCTTTTGAGTTGCTCATATATTTAGGTATTTAGGCGCATCTTATCCAAAATTGTTATCAGCACCGGATTAACCCAACTAATCAAAAAATTCGTTATAGACTATGGACTATGGACTATACATGATAAATTAATGACTTGTTCTGAGAATTTGATTTTACGTTTTGCTGAACCCTCTGATACCAAAGTACTATTTAATTTAATTCAGGGGCTAGCTGAGTACGAAAAATTATCTCACGCTGTCACTGGTAATGCTTCGGCTCTTGAGGAGCATCTATTTGGCTCTCCAAAGTACATTGAGGCAATACTCGCCGAATATACAGGGAAAGTGGTTGGTTTTGCGCTTTTCCTTCACAATTATTCCACCTTCTTGACCAAGCCGGGAATTTACTTAGAAGATTTGTTTGTTTTACCAGAATACCGCCGTCAAGGTGTTGGTAAGGCTCTTTTGTCTAAAGTAGCGCAAATAGCTGTAGAGCGCAATTGTGGACGATTGGAATGGAGTGTACTGGATTGGAATGAGTCGGCGCAAGCATTCTACCGCAGTATGGGGGCGGCTATTTTGGATGATTGGCGCATTTGTCGGGTCACAGAAGATGCGATGCAAAAGTTAGCCCATCGAGGTTGAAGGTAGGAATGAAAACATCTTTCATAGATTTTCTTCACAATCAAGTTTGACAGATTGTCTTTTGACGCGGGCAATTGATTGAACTCACAATAATTGTGAAAGGTCTTGTCCGCAATTAACCGTTCTTCAGGAGAACACAAGATGAAAAAAATTATTTCTCTGATACTTCTAAGCATAACTATCTTCACCTTTGCCTTTAGTAGTCCAGCTTTAGCAGCAGATACTATTAGTGGAGCTAAAATATTCGGTGCTAATTGTGCTGCTTGTCATGCTGGTGGGAGAAATTTGGTTCAAGCTAATAAAAGTTTGAAAAAGGGTGATTTAGAAAAATACGGTATCTACTCCCAAGAGGCGATTATTAGTCAAGTTACAAATGGCAAAGCTGCTATGCCAGCTTTTAAGGGTCGTTTAAAACCAGAACAAATTTCTGATGTATCTGCTTATGTCCTAGAACAAGCAGATAAAGGTTGGTAGTTATTTCTTCATTGTGTGACCATGAGTAATGGTTTTATCTGTATCAAAACATAGTGGGAGCGTCATAACCCCTACGCTAAAGCCCAGGGATGAAAGGTGACTCAACAGGATTACACGTTAAATCAAGCAAAGCCTTTTGTGAGCCGGTATCTTACCTGCTCCCCTATGATTATGATATTGATAGCCACATCAGTATTATGAGTAACTTCGTGAACAGACTATTGATATTGTCAATAACCACAATATTCCTGTTAATAAATAATTTTACCCTGCCAGCCATGGCAGCAGACATCAATCATGGTGCAGAAATTTTTAGTATTCATTGTGCCGGATGTCATATCAACGGCGGTAACATTATCCGACGGGGAAAAAACTTGAAAAAGCCCGCCCTAGAAAAATATGGTATGAACACCATAGAAGCAGTCACATCTATAGTCACCAACGGCAAAAATAATATGTCAGCCTACCAAGACCGTCTCACCCCAGAGGAAATACAAGCAGTAGGGTACTATGTACTCCAACAAGCCGAAACCGGTTGGCGTTAAACACCCACAACTGATATCTCAAGTTTGTATAAAAATCAAAGATTAAAAATATGCTATTACCACCACAAAGCCGACTGCAATTCACCCCCGACCTAAATATTTGTCGCATTTTAAATGGGATGTGGCAAGTTTCCGGCGGACACGGACGCATTCACCCCAAAACCGCAATAGACACCATGTTTCAATACGTGGATGCAGGTTTTACCACTTGGGACTTAGCAGACCATTATGGCCCGGCGGAAGATTTTATTGGTGAGTTTCGCCGTCAAGTCATTAAAACCCGTGGTGAACAGGCTTTAGCTCAGATCCAAGCCTTCACTAAATGGGTACCCCGTCCGGGAAAAATGACCAAAAAGCTCGTAGAGGAAAATATCAACATCTCCCTCAAAAGGATGGATGTAGGATCTTTAGACCTAATGCAGTTTCATTGGTGGGAATATCGAGATACAAATTATCTAGATGCCCTTAAGTATATGGCAGAATTGCAAACAGAGGGTAAGATTAAGCATTTAGCCTTAACTAACTTTGATACCGAACACCTGAAAATTATTGTCGATGCAGGGATTAAAATAGTTTCTAATCAAGTACAATTTTCTCTAGTTGACCGCCGCCCCTTAGTGCATATGGTTAACTTTTGTCAAGACCATGATATCAAACTCTTTACTTACGGTTCTCTGTGCGGTGGTTTGTTATCAGAGAAATATTTGGGTAAATCAGAACCGCGAGGAAGTGAATTAGCTACAGTTAGCTTAAGAAAGTATAAAAATATGGTAGATGCTTGGGGTAATTGGCAGTTATTTCAAGAGCTGCTATCTACACTCAAGCAAATTGCTCAGGCTCATAATGTCAGTATTTCTAACGTAGCCACACGTTATATTTTAGATCAGCCATCTGTAGGAGGTGTGATCATTGGCGCAAGATTAGGTATATCTGAACACATAGAAGACAATGGAAAAATATTTAGTTTTACCCTAGATACACAGGAAAGCGATCGCATTAATTCTATTTGCAGCCAGTCACGGGATTTATATCAATTAATTGGCGACTGCGGCGACGAGTATCGGCGATAACTATAACCAACAGGAGCAGTTTCTAGTATGCAGCCTAGCACTACCGCCAAACCCAGCCTTATAGGCGGGAATCTCCGTTCTATCCATCATATTGCCCTCAATGTCCAGGATATGCAAGCTTCTCGGTACTTTTACGGTACTATCTTAGGTTTACATGAACTCACAGGGGAGGAAGTACCAGCCACCTTAGTAGAACTGGTGAATACAGGGAAAGTCGCTAACTTTATCACCCCCGATGGGACAATTTTAGATTTATTCTGGACACCGGAATTATCACCACCAGATCCCAATCCAGAAAAAACCTTTACCAGAGCATACCATCTCGCCTTTGACCATAAAACGAGACCTGAGCCAATGGCTTTTAGACATGGGGATAAGTCGATAGCGACTTTAGTCGCATTAGAACGATTGACTGGCTTTAGCCACAGTCGTATAATGGTAAAAGGGAGTAAGAACAACCATCTACGTGAAGAAACATCCTAGTGCGGAGAAATCCCGGCAACGGACATATCCAACTTGATTTGGAATAGTTAAAGGGCAAATAATGGCAGGATGTTGAGCGTACCTAACTGGCATTGCGATGGACTCACCAAAGCAAAAAAAAAGTAAGCGCAATTGCAATACCTTTTGTCCTGGTAGTTGTTTTGAGCGTGTAGGGTGTTTTTGCCAGCACCATTGAAGGTCAGTTTGTGGACTCTTCAAGAATCCCCCGGCTTTAGACGTGGGGAGTGTCAAATAGATCCGCAATTATTTGAGTCAGCTCTCACAGTCCTCAGAGAAAATCACATTGCGATCGCCCATGGACCTGTGACTCGTCCTACAGGTAAAGGTGTATACTTTTATGATCCCGACGGGTTTATGTTAGAAATTCGCTGCAATCCTACATCAGGTTGAAAATATCAACTAGTCTGGTGGGTACACCCTGCTGAAGCAAAACTCGCAGGGTAGCATCTTAACTAACCAAAAGTTGAGTTGTTCCAACCCCACATTGTAGCCTTAACATCCACAAATTCTATATAAATCCGATTTTCCGGGACACCTAAATAATGGTGAATCTTTTGGCAAAACTCATGAGTCATGGCTTGAGTTTGCTGATGTTTCATAGTGCCTATACTTTTAATTTCAATATAGCACGCCGGGTCTGTAGTCCCTGCAAAGGTCATAGGAATACCGGACTCAAAGGAGGTCATCACGTAAGATTCAGGTTTACCTAAATGTTGTGCTAACTTGCTAGATAAATTTTTCAGCATGCTTTCAACATCTGCTTTGTGAGGCATAGATACAGAAGTTTGGACTTTGATTAAAGGCATGGTATTGAGTTAAGATTACAGTTTTTGTGCATATTGTGCATATATTTAACTTTATCGGACTCCGGGTGAAATAGATATAGGTCACAGATATTTAATCATCAGATGAGCGAAATATATGACTATGTTCGGGATGGTATAAACGGGATCTCCGAACTAGGGGCGTACCCCATGGACGTTGTGCGGGTGAAAGTGCGGGACTAATGATGTAAAGTGTGGTACGAATTAGGTTTTCTTCATGGGTACAGTTTGCCATTTCCCCCAGAGGGACAACCATGATTTTCTCATCAGGCCAACCAATGCGAAAGCAAATTGCTACTGGGGTGTCCTGGGGATAATGTGCTAAAAGTTTGGCTTGGGCGGTTTCTATGTGACGCGCACTTAGATATAAACACAGACTAGCTTGATGTGCTGCTAGGGCGGCTAATTCCTCCGAAGGGGGAACGTGGGTACGTCCACTCGAACGGGTGAGAATAATGGTTTGAACTAAACCGGGTACCGTTAACTCAATTTTCAGCTTCGCCGCTGCAGCTTGAAAGGCGCTAATACCAGGGATGATCTCAAAGGGGATATTAGCCTCCCCTAAGAGTTGCATTTGCTCATAGATAGCACTGTAAAGGCTGGGATCTCCCGAATGGAGACGGACTACAGATTTATCCGATCGCACTGCTGCAATCATCAGTGCTAGAATTTCCTCTAAGGTCTTATTTGCAGTGGGAATAATTTCCGCATCTTCTCGACATAAATTTACAATTTCTTCCGGTATTAAAGAATCCGCAAATAAAATTACATCTGCAAGGGACAAGAGTTTCTGGGCCTTGACTGTTAATAAATCGGGATCTCCTGGACCTGCTCCCACAATATAAACTGCTGGACGGGTCATATCTAGATTATTTTTCATACAAATAATAATGACTTATTTTCTGTAATTGACGCGATATCTAAATGCGAAAAACCTTTTTTTGGGATTTTTGCCCTAAAGTTCCGGATTGCTCCCTAATTATTAGTAGAGATGAATGGTAGATGCACCCTGGTTAGGCCCTAGAGTTTACTCTGGGGCATTTTTTCCTTTTCCCTATATATCCCTGATTCCTTCATCCCGATGGGGAGACGGAATTAAATCAGGTAAAGGGCGTTTAAATAAGTAGAGCCAAGCTAATCCAGCTAGTCCCAGCACAATAGCAATTAAACTGACAACTTGTGCAATACGAAGGGAACCCAGCATTAAACTATCAATGCGAAACCCTTCAATCCAGAAGCGTCCTAAACTGTAGCCCACCACATAAAATAAAAATATTGTCCCTAAGCGCCAGGGTGATTTCCCAGATAAACCCCGGAAAAATAAAGTAATCAGCAAAGCGAATACTATTAAATTCCACAGGGATTCGTACAGAAATGTGGGATGAAAATATTCAAAATTAACTAAAGCTAGAGGACGGTTTTGTGGGGGAATATATAGCTTCCAAGGTAAATTAGTAGGACGACCAAAGGCTTCGGAGTTAAAGAAGTTCCCCCAACGTCCAATTGCTTGTCCTAAAATTAGGGAAGGAGCCACTAAATCAGCTAATTGCCAAAAAGAAACTCTATTGAGTTTAGCAAAGATTAAAGCTGCTAAAGTACCACCAATAATCGCTCCGTGAATCGCAATACCTCCTTGCCAAATAGCAATAATTCTCTCTGGATGCTGCTGATATTCTGACCATTGAAACAAAACATAATAAAGCCGCGCTGCGGGAATCGCCCCAATCACTAACCAAATTGATAAATCAGCAATCAATTCTGGATTAACATGACGGCGCTTTGCTAGATACTGGGAAAGGCTCACACCGATGATGACTGCTATGGCAATTAACAATCCATACCAGCGGATACTGATAGGCCCCATGTCCAGGATCACCGGTCCGGGAGAAGTAAATTCAAATGCTAAAGGCAAAGTGTAAATATCCAGTCCCATGTAAATTACGAGTTGCGTTCCTGGTAAGACATATTTATTATGGCAGAACTAACATTAACACTGAAGCTAGTATGAAAACCTTATGAGGTATTTACACCTGAGTCATTTTGTGTTAAAGTTATCGTGGTAAGGGTTATTAAAGTAGCTTTGGTATATTAAATCTGGTATATTGAAAATGGTATATTGAAAATTTTGTGATTGCTATTTATCCTGGCAGCTTTGACCCCATCACTTTAGGTCACCTTGATATCATTCGGCGTGGTAGTCGGCTGTTTGACCTGGTGATTGTTGCTGTACTGCGGAATCCGAATAAAGTACCATTGTTTACAGTACAGGAAAGATTAAATCAAATTCGGCGCACTACTCAACATCTGACTAATGTGGAAGTGGATGGTTTTGACGGTTTGACTGTTAAGTATGCCCAACAAAGACACGCACAGGTTTTAATACGAGGCTTACGGGCAATTTCCGACTTTGAAGTGGAGCTGCAAATGGCTCATACTAATAAAACTATTTCCACTCAAATAGAAACAGTTTTTCTGGCAACATCTAATGAGTATAGTTTTTTGAGTAGTAGTGTGGTAAAAGAGATTGCAAGGTTTGGCGGATCTGTTGATCATCTTGTTCCCCAAGAAATTGCCCTGGATATATATAAATGCTACAACCACACCCATCCCACGACCAATTGAATGACAATGGTAGTTATCCCCCCCCGGAGGAGTATATCAATGGAACCGAAAGCGTCAATATTATCGAGGAACTTAATCGTTTAGAGGATTTAATTCTCTATGGTTTTTGTATTCCTTTCACGGGACGCACTATAGTTAATGAAGATAAGCTGATTGAGCAAATCGATTTTATTCGCCTGTCTTTACCAGGGATTTTTCAGGAAGCTACTTTTGTCCTGGAACAAAAAGAAGAGGTTCTGCTGGAAGCTCAAGAGTATGGACGACAAATTATAGAAGCGGCTCAAGCTAAACGAGGGCAAATTTTAGCTGAAAGTGATATCCTCAGGGAAGCCGAACAAAAAGCCCAGGAGTTGCGCACACAAGTTCAGCAGGAATGCGAGGCGATGATGCAAGCTACTCTCGCGGAAATTGACCAAAAGCGCCGCAGTTGTGAAGAGGAGTTGGAGCAGTTGCGACGAACAGCTATAGCTCAAGCTCAAGAAATCGAAAATGGCGCGGATGAATACGCTGATACCGTCCTGGAAAATATGGAGAAGGATTTGCAGGAGATGTTAGGTATTATTGTCAATGGTCGCCAGCAGTTGCGCTGTAATACACCTCCTACGAATAGTAGAATTTAGTGACACCCAAGCTCATGTATCTGATTATCTTGACTTGATGCGATCGCCCAGGGGATAAAGCAGCACCTGGATAAGATCCCCCACTTCTATAAAAATTGATGGTGAGAACTCGGGAATATGAGTAACGAATAAAAGCGATCGCACTGGCGTTTTGTCAGTCAACAGTCAACCGTGATCACAGTTATAATCAAATCAACCTATAC